>QNDS01000085.1 GCA_003644925.1 Candidatus Fermentibacterota bacterium | reverse complement strand
CCTCATTCATAAGCACATTCACAAAGCTAATCGTGCCGATCATGGAAAGCATGAAAAAGAATGCCAGCCAGCCTAATGTCTTATTCGATTCCTGAAGTAAACGCAGCTTAGTCGAATCGCGCATCTGCCTATCCTAAAATATTTTCCACACCAAATAAACCATAACAAACGAAGTGATAATCACCCCGGCGCAGAAGCCCAATATAAACACTATATCATAGCCGTACTTATTCACAGCAGCCGCCTCTGCGATTCGTCGTGTGCGTCCCGGTAAGTCATCATCATATCATACAGGAGTTCAGCGCCGGTAAGATCCGTATTCTTCAGCAGCACCTTGTAGCTTTCAAAGAGCGCCTGATCTCCTTCGGTGATGATTCTCCAGCGCCGGGGATTCTTTCTTACACCCATCGCCCGGCGCACCTTCGGAGATTCCATACCCATCTCAACCCGCGAGATAAGACCGGGATTTACTTTAAGCAGGTTCGCGATCGGCCGGTTCCCGAATTTGCCCACCAATCCGTCCATAAATAGCGACAACTCTCTTGTCGTCATAATTGAGCCACGTCGGGCGAACACGGCTAGGGACAGTACGTCGTCGCTCTTTTCTTTTATCTGCTTGCCACGTTGCAGTATGGCCTCTCTTAGCTGGTTAACAGCAAGGGGTGTCGGCTTGTTATTGGGGAAGTCGGTTGTTTCACTCAATTTTCGCTCCAATTCAGCAGCGTCCAAGATTTCCCGTCATCGAATAGATCGGCTGCGGTTCGCTCGACAATGCGGGCTAATTCGTCACCGTGCTTGGGACTCCATATATTGATTGTCTTTACCGGGTCGGGGTCTACATAAACATATAGACGATAATCCTCAATTACGCCGAATACCGCTTCTGCTATTTTAGAGCAAAACAGGGATGTTGACGTTTGCCGATCAACAAGAGCAACGGAGGTATTCGTTGCATTGGAGAAGTCCACTCTATCAAAGTAGCGGGTAAGCGGCTCGGCCGGGATAAACAAATAAGCCTCGACAGTATCGGTTATTAAATCTTGCAGCTCTTCGGGAACGACAAGGTCCATCTTATCGTAGATAAAGGCCACTATATGCGACCAGGGAATGAACCCACCGCTTTCAGGCATTTCTTCAGTCAGGAATTGCCACTTAAAATCCTGATGGTACTCCCAGGCCGCAGCCATACAGCGGCCGTTGTAGCACTTAAAGACTTCATTATCGAAACTGAAATACTTATCCTCGTTATTCGGCCGTGCCGTCCCTGCTTTGGAGGCTAGGCCAAGCGTCCACAATGCGTTTTCCAAGATGTTAAGAGCAAGGTCAGCCGACCCCGAACCACCGTATCCCCAATTGAATCCCGTCGGCGAATGATCAATCACCAGCCAGGGAACATTTGTTATAGGCGTTCCGTCAGGCATCCTTTTCAGGAGTACCCCGGATTCTTCAATCGGCACACCGTGAAAGAAGTGCTGTTCTACATCGGTTCTTACTATTTTACTTTCTATCATCTTTTTTCCCCTTTACTAGAATATATTGCTCAATACAGATATTCTAGCATAGTTATATAACCCTTACAAGTTATTTACCGCTTCGGAGCGGTTCGAGACTTACCGCCCGACTTATAGCGAATTCGTCTACGCCCGCCGGCGGTTTTGCTTACAGCCCTTTCCCGGTAATTCCAGTAATAAGACCAAGTACCGTCCTTTTTCTTATAGCGTCTACGCTCTTTGCGCCACTTCCCTTTGCCCTTTCCGTGTTTCGTCCCGCGCTTCTTCCCACGATATGACTTTGCCATTTTTTACCTCTGCGCTCTCACGCATTGTATTCATCTGTTGCTCGACCTGCGCGAACCCGGCATCCTGAACTTCCATCAGCTTTATTGCCGCGTATCGCTCGCGCTTGCCCAACTTATTCCCGGTTACAGTATACACGCCGGGAGACTGCTTGAGAAAAAGAAAGTGCATGTCATCCACACAAATTGGGGCGAACGAAAGATCTACAACCTGGTGGATATGCGCTTCAATCGTCGGATACTTAAACATACAATGAGCTGCGGCACGGTGATTGCCGTTAATAATCGTGAAGTAACTCAGTCCGAAGATTGTATACCGCACCACATCTATCGGCGGGTAAGTACGGCCGCGCTCTATACTGGCCGTTGCGCTGTTGAGTGAAGTCAGTCGCCAGACCTCATAGAGAACGGAAGCCACCGCGACATTATAAATCTTCATGCTGTCATGTTCTTCGTGAACAGCGAGATCCGACGTTTCCCATAACTGCAAGAGATCGCGGATAGAGGCACGATATAGTGCTTGCTCTGATTTCGTACACTCCTCAAGTCTCTTCAGGTTTTTCAGCTTAGTCATTAGTTTCCCCTTTAACGGACGCGAACAAAGGAGCGTCCATTGTGATCCGGTCTCGCGCAGCTTGCGCGTACTTGGAATTAATTTCGATTAACGTAGCGTCCAGGCCGAGCCGGGCCGCAACCAGTCCGGTAGTCCCTGTCCCACCAAACGGGTCTAATACGGCTCCCCCAGGTGGACAAGTGGCCTTAATACATATCTCAGCCAGCTTGGGAGGAAACGCCGCGAAGTGACCGGGAAACGCCGCCGGGACGGTAGAGATACTCCACACGTTACGCTTATTACGGCCGTCTTTCGACATCTGGTGAAACGAAGTGGAGTTCATCCCGTCTGCGTTCATGCCGTTTGCCAAATAAGGAGCCGTCCCGCCCTTTCTGGTATAGTCGGCCGGATTTTCCTTAATGGCGGCTTGATTGTAGTAATAACTCTTGTTGACGGTTAATAGAAATACATGCTCATACTCATTTGTCGGTCTATCTTTCGCCCCGTCCGGTTTAACATTAGGCTTTTGCCAGATCACGGCAGAGCGCAGGAGCCACCCGTCTTGTTGCAGGGCGAAGGCCACCCGCCAGGGAATACCCAGCAGTTGTTTATCCTTGTAAGTATCCCCAAGAACAAGCCAGAGCGATCCGGTAGCCTTTAGCCGCATCTTCACACCGGCCATAATGTCCACAAGATCCTTGACGTAATCCTCAATGCTAACCCCGCGCCCAAGCTGATCATCATACCCGTAGTCTCGCAGCCGGTAGTACGGGGGAGAGGTGACACACGTATCAAAAGCGTCGTCATCCAGATCCCAACTAAGTACCGTCCGGCAATCCCCTGTAATTATATTTATCACGACAGCCCAATCTCCCTTGCATACGCCGTAGCGCTGCGTCTGGCATTCGTCATCGAGTTGGACAGCCATTCGGCCGGAAGTCTTGGAGCGGCAGACAGACGGCCGTCTGCTATAGCCCCATTATGCCGGTTTATTCTTTCGTACAGAATGGCTTCCTCTACCGCCCTTCTTCTGGCTTTGTCGTGTATTCTCGCTATTACGCTTATGGCAGTACCCGAAGGTTCCACCACAGCCGCATTTACATCTTTGAACACATCCCTCGCAAGAGCATCCGGGCTTGTGCTTGTCTCGACCAAACATGCGTCACTCTCCATTGTGGTTGATAAAACGTCAGACATAACTCACTCCTGATTTTAGCGCAGCACCTTTGAGATAGGCATCGGACAGATCCATTGTTGCCCATATAGCGCCGATATTAATAAAATTTTGATAGAACAATTCGGGGTTGTGTCCCAGGTAAAATATAGCAGAAGGAAATGGAGCCTTATTGCGCGCAACACCATATTTCAGGAAACGTAACCGGCCATAGACAAGGCATACGGGGAATTCGTTAAACAGCCGAAACCACCTGGTAGAAGTTCTGGCCGGAAGCAGAGCGATGGCCTGCTCTATCTCACCGGAATGATAGGCCCCGATCAATCGCTCCGACCAGCGATTGATCACATACCGTTTGTATGGAGGATTCATAAACACACGGCCGCTCCATGTTTGGATCAGGCCATCGTGTGCCTCTGTAAACCGCGTCTTACACGGCACATGGGGGATACCGGGATTACTGCATGGGTCAAGGTCTATCTCCCCAAGCGTCTTGACCACCGCGTCAAGAACCTGGTCGGGGGTATAATGCTCTACGCTTTCGCTTGAGTAATGAAGGCTTAAATCGTTCATCACCGTATCGTGTCCAGATACTGCGTATCCCCAAAGACATCACGCTCTTCGGCGGCGATCTGAACATCATCCTTAATCCTCTCCAGGTTGGCAATTATCGCGGCCACCCCGTCGCGGAGGGTATCGGCTTCCCCAATGTCCATACGCAGGATCTTCCCCCTATCGTCCAGCAGCTCCTTAACCGCTTCGGCGGGAGTGATCATTGCTGCTTCAGCTTCCCGTCCCCCGTTTTCCGTCCAGGCGTTCCAGGCATGAAGAGCCTGGCGGGGCGCACCGACCATCGTGTACGGCCGCTCTTTCGTCGCCCCGTTAGTGGAGTAATACCCGCCCATATCTCTCGCTGCGTTTATATACCAGTCGGTCCCATTGTGTTTGAAGTCCATTTGCTCCGTCCTTTGCCGCATCGCGGCGGTTGGTTTATTTTTTACAACATAGCCTTTAACGCAAGCATGATTTTATCTGCTTGCTCACGGTCGCTATCCTTTTCGCGTTCAGTTAAATCGGCGTAGTCGGTATTCATTTGTCTTGACCATCGCATGAATTTGTCAAACGGAATAAGGATTCCATCCGAAAACTCAACATTCCCGTCACACACGCTAAACATATACCGCATCCAATGCGCCCAAATTTCATGTGACACCCTTGCCAGCGCCTCTCTCGTAACCTTTTCCCGTTCGCTTAATTCGTTCTCATCCATAACTGGTGCACTTCCTTTTGCTAGAAATCAATCGGCTCGCCTATTGCCAGATCCGCAAAGCGCATCTTCTCCCCGCTGAAATAGAGATCAATCCTTCCCGTAGCCGCGTTACGATTCTTCGCCACTTCAATTTCAGCGATATTCGGCCGTTCCGTGTCCTCGCGATAGTATTCATCCCGATAGATAAAAATAACAATATCGGCATCCTGTTCAATCGTTCCCGAATCGCGCAAATCGGAGAGAACCGGGCGCTTATTCTGACGCATCTCCACGCTGCGAGATAGCTGGGCATTAGCCCATATAACCGTATCCAAATCTTTAGCCAGGATCTTCATGCGGCGGCTTATATCTGAGATTTCCTCAATTCGTTTTCGGTTCCCCTTGTCCCCGCTCATTAGCTGCAAGTAATCAACCGTCACAAACGGGATGTGTCCGTGATCGGCAACCAGCTTATACAGCTTTGATTCAAGCCCGGACATCGTAAGGCTTGCCGTATCGTCCATGAAGATAGGCAGCTCCGAGATCGTCCCGATAGCCCCATTTATGGCCGTCCAAGTATTGTCGGGAACAGCGTGCGGATTTAAGATCGTCTTATACGGCACTTGCGTAGTCGAGGAGATAGCGCGAACCATCATCTGCGTTACGCTCATCTCAAGATTAAACCGCGCCACCCGCTTTCCCATCTTTGCCACATAGTAAGCAATCATTTGCTCAAAAAGGGACTTGCCCATTCCGGGCCGTCCGGCAGAGACAACAAACGAACCCGGTTCAATGCCTACCAGGAGCCGGTCCAGATCCTTAAACCCCGTAACAATATCCCTTCTTCGTGCATTGGGATCACTTCTGCGATTAGACAGGTGATCGAGAACGGCCATCCCCGCATCGTAGGAGGTTACAGGATCGTCGTCACCGGATTCCCCCGACACATTTCGCGTACCTTCCAGCGCCGTCGTGATCACATCCTCAAACTCACCCTCTTCGTCCCACGCCTTATTAGCGATAGTCCCGGCGAGGCTTATCATCCGGCGACGGTTATAAGTTTCAATCACAATCGCGGCATACGAATGGATATGCACCGAAGTAGGCACAATACCCAGCAAGCCGATCAGGTACGGCTCTTCCTCGATTCCCCCGGCGCGCAGAATGTCGGACACCGTAATGAAATCTATATCTTTTTTCTTGGCATATAGTTGCTTAAACGCGGAGTAGATCTTGCGATTCAGGACGCGGTAGAACATCTTAGTCTGCACCTTCAGTTCAGGCAGACGATCGGGATCGACAAAGACAGCACCTAAAAGAGCTTCTTCAGCTTCCGTATTGTGTGGAGGTAATCTAACGGCTTCCTGCTCTTGCTCATAAGCGGAGGCAGTATGCCCGTTATCGGCATGGGTGGTTGACATGGTTATATTCTCCCTACTCTTCTTGTGGGTCTGCGTCTTTGATTAAGCGTATCTGTTGAGCTATTTTGATTCTCAATTCGCGCTCGGTCATTCCTGCTGCGTGGACGTAGCCACCTTCGATGTTACGCACTATTTCATCATACCCGAATTCAGATAATTCAGCTAGTGCTTCCTTGCTGTATCTACGTCCCCGGCGGTTCATCGCGATACCGATTGTCTTATATATTTCCTCGAATCCGGGCCAGCTATCACACGGCCGTAGGACGTGTGTAGCCGACTGATCCCACGTCCTGAGAATATCGACAATCGTGGGCCATGCGTTCTTCTTGCCCTTCCAGTGGCCGTTGTACCAGAAGTTGGGCTTGGTACTACGTGCGTAATGACGATAGACCGCATCGGCCGAGGCTCCGATCTTAAACAACTTCTCAATTTTGTATTCGTCATCCTCAAGCAGAAGCAAAGGATTTATCTTGCAGACGGTCGCGACCATAGACGACAGTTCGCCAAACGTCCCGGACGGCTCAATCCTCTCAACCTTTTCCTCAACATCAAAAAACGTCATGCCGGGAAGCATGTCCCCTCGCTCCAGGTAAATAGAAAGACACTTACCAACCGGGACATCGGGAGCGACATCAATTGCCTCAAGGAAATCAGGAAGCGAGATAAAGCGGCCTTTACCGGAAAGAAGCTCCCCTATATCGACAGCTTCACGAGAGAAGTAATGCTGACCGCCTCTCATCTTTACCAACGCGCCGGACACCTTCTTAATCCCGGCGAGATCTCTGCGGCCGCTTCTGGACGTAATTCCATGCGCTTCCGCGTAAACATTAAAATCGCAGCAAACAACAGTGGAGTGCGTTAATCCATGCCGTATTCCATAATGTAAAACCCTTGCTCTTTCATTCATAATTATCCCCTTGTCCTACTTTTGTCCGTTTTTTCAAGAAACGGACACCCTCTTTCTTAGATCTCTTTCTTTATAAGATATATATATAAGGAGATAGGGTGTCCGTTTTTTTTCTAGATGTGGGGGCGGTGGACATAAACCCCCTCTAATTGTCTGCATCTCCCCCATATATAGGGGTGTCGTCTCCACATTTCCTACACAATTGTGTCCGTTTTCCCCGATTTTGTCCGTTTCTTGGCCTTTTTGAGCTTTTTGGGAAAACGTCAAAAAAGAGTCGTAATTAAAAAAACGGACACATCTACCGTGTTGTCCGTTTTTAATATTCGGACAGACGGACGTAATTACGGACACGTCGTCAGCGGTTGTGTATTTCATAGAATTTCCCCTTAACTAATCAAATAAACTTTGCTCTACCTATATATTAACACGCTCTGCTTTATGCGTCAATAGCAATTAAAGAAAAAGGGCAGATTTGCTACAACCCCAGGGGAGGGGGCGTAACGGCCGAGCGACCGCTTAGTAACAATCTGCCCTACGTCTTTTCAGACGGAGCGTCAGCATTATATCATTTCAGTGAATGATAAGCAATTCGGGGCAGTTTCTTGACGCATACGAAATAACTGTTATACTCCAGGTAACTTGGTTTCGTGGTTGAGCCAAGTTACTCATAGCCACTCATGGTTGTGGCCTCCTAGCAGTAGAAAGGGGGGCAGAAATGTCCCCCACTACTAATCTTCTACAGCCACACTTAATAGGGGAAACTTATGTCCGAATTAAAAAAAATACACCCGGCTTACGATGTTTACTTTAGAACCTACGGAGAGACTATCCAAACCAGGGTTACGCAGTTGAGCCGGAAACAGTTTACATCCGAGGACAAATTCAAACTTGTCGAACCCGGCCGAGTTTTAGTCATAGGCGACATACGGCCGGAGCTGCACCAATTGCTGCTTGCGCTGGGAAAGCCTGCCATCAACGATCTAACCGCTACAGACGACCGGCCAAACGGGATATTCTCAACAAGAGCCTTCGATTCTCTACGCCGTCATGTCTACGGCGACAACTGGAAAACCGAAGCGCCCAGGGCGAAACCCGCTTTGAGGGTCCGTCCTACTTACTAACCGCCGATCGCACGTAAAGCCTACGTGTTATTGGATTAGCCTTCCAGTCCTTTATCACAGTTAGATAAGGGGAACGGGATTGTTAATCTCCTCTATACAGGTGTGCCGCACACGTCGTTGGTCCGGCGCGGCACACCTACCCTTTTCAATAGTCCCGCAAAGTGTATAAAAGTCCCGCAAAACTAATTCCCTCATCGTCACCCGTTTTTCTTACAGGGTGTAAGACTATACATATCCCGGCTGCACCCAAAGATAAACTTAAACAACAGGAAAAAAGACGGCCGTATGTTCTCAATTGAGAACATGAAGCTATTTTTTATGTGTAGGTCATAAAAAACAAATGATCACAATATCCCCGAAGGCACTCAACTACATCTAAAAATATTTCAATTAAGCTGCATCATACTGCACCTGGTCCGACTTTATCCCAAACTTATCCCAACTTTATCCCAACTTATCCCAAACAATTCAGAACTACACGGCCGTATTCCACTCTGGATCATATCCAGCCCGAAAACCACACAACCCTTAAATACATCCACCAGTCATCGAAAGAGAATTCAACACCCAATCTATCCCAAACCCCATAAAGAGCATAAAACAGACGAAATATCCAGGATTCAACCCCGTACAGCACAACCCTCTCTTCCCCAACTCATTCCCCATCACCCTTCCTGCCTGCTGCCACCCCTCGCTGCCCGCCCGCAGCCCGCCGGGGCCGTGCGGTGTGGTGTCGGCGTGACGTTCCGTCACCGCCGATATCCGCATTGGCTTATCGCTGATCTTGAGCCTGCCGGCGGCTTTCTTTTTGGCATCGCCACAAAAAGAAACAAAAAAGCTAGGCTCCGTAGCGAAAATGTCAAGTATTATGATACTTGCAAGAGTGTATTTTTGGCTTGTCAGGAAAAAGAAAGCTCCGCATGCCCAAAGCGGGCAGAAGAAGATCACGAACGGCCACCGTCTCAGATGCACCGGCCGATTTTAGCCCGTCAAACGATAACCCGTAAAGATTAGTATTCCCTCATAAAACCCCTATTTTGCCCTTGACAACTTGTACGAGTTAACCCGTAAGGTATATAATACAAGCTCATTCGAATACAGTTTACCACCTAGCCCGACGGAAAAACCGTCAAAGGAAAACCCATGACCAACATAGGAATCATTTTACCCCCCAGGCAGACCGAAATTATGATCGACGACCTGAGAGACAGCATCAGCGACGCGCTAAGATCCATCTGCTACACGGCAGATCAGCCCGTTATATTTCACCTAGTCCCAGGCAAAAAAGCCCTTGAAATCGTAAAAGAGATCACGGCCTCGATTGAAAACGCCACCGGTATGACCCACCCAATCCACAAAGGCGATCACGGCCGAGAAGCCCAACGCGCAGCGGGCCGCATGCTAAAAGCGATTGATCGCTTGATTATCTTCCAATCTGCTACCGCCCCCCGCTATTTGCCCCACGAAAAAACCGCGATCAAGAAAGCGATCACGGCAAAAATGGAGATCGAGATCGTGAAGATCAGACATAACCCCAACGCAAACGCCAGAGCAAAGGCAACCGCGAAAGCCCCGATCATGACCGTGTCATATCGCATGGACTTGCACCGCTTCAATACCTTAGACGAAGCGATCACGGCCGGAAAGAACGCCCGCCACAATGACCCCCTGTACTGTGGTCGAGCCAACGAAGGAAAACAAGCCCCCCAAAGTATTCTAGCAAACAGCCACCGCAAAAAGAACGCGACCGCCGAAAATATCGCCAAATATCGCGAAGATCTACACGCCGAAATTATGGAAGGAAACCCCGCGATTTTAGCTGAGTTGAGGAAGATCAAGATCGATACCCCATTAATTTGTTGGTGCAGCAAAGCGAAAGAATGTCATACCGATGTGATCAGATCGGCAGCGGCTTGGATTGCAGACGTTGACGCATTTATTATTGCTCAAATAGCAAGTGACCCGCAGCGGCTCCGCAAACAAACCGGACAAAAAGCATCCGTTTTATATTCATACACCGGCCGCGACCGCAAAGAACGGCACAACGCGCAGATCACGCCCCGCTTGTTATCCTACATGGAGGCAGAACGCGCAGAAGCAAACACAGCGCAGGCGAGAATAAACCGCGAGTTTACCCGCGAGTTTATGACCGGAAACGTGATTATCACAGAGCTTGCAGAGGAGAAAGCCGAGCTAGCGACCGCCACCGCCTAAGATGCAGTATATAAGATAAAAGCCCGCCCGTTTTTATCTTATTTTTGATTCTTAGCACAAAACCCAAACAACCCCGAATTGATCGGGAATTGTAGCACCGTTAAGACGTTAACAATTAAAGATCAAGCAAAACAAAACGCGCGATACTGTGGACCTGTCAGGCAATAGGACCGCGACCGCTAACAGTTTTAGGGTCATTGGCTGAGGCATTTTAGCCCCAGGTAAGCCCCCCTAAGATCTAGCACGAAAAACAGACACGGACGCGCACACCCCCCACGCTTGACCGATTATCGGACTAACCGCAAACGGCAACACGCCCACCGGATAACGCGACCGCTGAGGAAACCCGCCGGAAAAAATAAGCGAGAACGTCAGAGCATACCAAACGATAGAAATACAACACCGCTTAGACCTGGACGAAAGCCCGCGCAGTATACACGACCGCGAGAGGAAATAAGATCTAGCGCATGGAGGAAGCAAAGTTAATTAGTTACTTGTTGCTGACATGCTTCACTTATTCTACATAGGCAGAATAAAGAAACCACGCCGGATTATACACCCCCCGTCATAGTGATTTGACGCAAAACAAGAGCAAAGGCAGACCAGGCAACCGCCCGAAATATTTGCACAGCTTGACCCCGTATTG
>QNDS01000084.1 GCA_003644925.1 Candidatus Fermentibacterota bacterium | reverse complement strand
TCACCGGGAGAAAAGGACGAAGAGAGCACCTCCGGTATTCGTCCGGCCACAAACTGGTGTGCTGAAAGCGGGACGGAAAGGGTCACGAGTCCTGCTCCAGCGCGCAGAGCCCCAAGTGCCATAAGCTGGGGCGCGCCCGGCATAGCTTCAGAACCGCCGACAAGCAGGAGTCTTCCAAATGTCCCCTTATGCCCGTCTGCAGATCGAGGAGGAAGAAGAGCGGAAACATCGCTCAGCCCTGGTACCGTGCGGTCATCGGATTCATCGATATCTATACCGATATCAGCTGTAATGATGCTTCCGGACAAGCCGCAGCCGGGAGGGAATAGAATTCCAGCCTTGGGAGCAGCAAAGGTTACTGTAACATCGGCGGGCACTACCAGCGGGTCTGCCTCTCCAGTTTTACCGTTGATACCGGAGGGGGTATCTACGGCAAGGATTTCGCAATCGTATCCGCTCATCTTCGTGAGACATCCGGCGAATTCATCTTTAATGGTTCCTCTGAACCCGGTGCCCAGAAGAGCGTCAACTACCAGACCAGGAGAATCGGGGAGTTTCTGCATCATATCTGCAGAAAGGATGGTTCCTCCATCCTTAGTATACCTGTCCCGGTTGGTCCGGCAGCCCTGAGAAAGGCTCTTGCCGGCAATGGTGACCAATACAACCAAAACCTTGTAGGATTTATCTCTTAGTATTCTTGCGAGGACCAGGCCGTCCCCGCCGTTATTTCCAGGGCCTGCGAATACAATGACCGGACCATCTTCAACGGCAGTCATCTTCATGGCTGTCCGGGCGGCCGAGGTTCCGGCCCGTTCCATCAGAACATCTCCTGGAGTTCCGTTTTTTATGGTTCTTTTATCGTACTCCGTCATTTCCTCAGGAGTTACCCAGTATTTCATAACTACTCCCCTGCTGCTTGAAGAAAAACAACTGCTACAGCGGTTGTATGAGTGCGGGAGACACTTACAAGAACTTTTCTATCGGCAAGCAATTTGCTGGACCTGCCGCTGATAACGGGATCAAGAGAAAGTTGCTCCGCGGGCGGAAGAACAAAATCATGCCAGCAGACACCATCTGAAACACCTGTTCCGAGAGCCTTGAAGAAAGCTTCTTTCGCGGCAAAGCGGGTTGCCAGGAAACCTGTATCGCAGCGGAGCTCCAGTTCTCTCCCGTCGAATATTCTGTGCAGAAAACGGTCCCCGCTGCGTTCGAGGGCTTTCTCTATGCGCGCAATGCTGACAATATCAATTCCTCTGAAAAGAGCTGGATGCATAAAATATTCTCCGGAATGTTGATGACCGCTGGAATATTAATACTGTACTATTGCCGTGGGGGGCAACCGATCGGAGAAAGGCTTGTACCGGACCATCTGGCGAACGCGTTACAGGAGAGCGGTGAGGAAGCCTCAGGATCCCGCTCCAGAATTGCAGCGGCAGCCCGTCCGACCATTAGAGCGTTGTCGGTGGAATGCTCCTTGTCCGGTAGGAACAGTTCGAGATTTCCGGATGCGCATTCCTGTCTGAGGACTTTGCGGAGAAGGCTGTTCGCGGTAACGCCGCCTGCCGCGAGTACACTTTTCGCTCCGAGCTTTCTGCTCTGGAACATCAGTTTGGATACCAGAATATCTACTACTGTTTTTCTGAACGAAGCCGCAAGATCGCTGCGGGGAGCGCCCTTCTCCCACAGGAGCTTTGCAGCTGTCTTGAGGCCGCTGAAACTGAATTCAGGCTGTGCAGGGTCAGCCATGGGGGACGGCAGGGAACAGTTCTCCGGGTTGCCGCTGTCCGCAGCGATATCCAGAGCCGCTCCTCCGGGATAGCCCAGACCGGTAAGTTTTGCAGTTTTGTCGAAAGCCTCTCCTGCAGCGTCATCTCTTGTTGAACCCAGAAGCAGGATCTCCTGCCATGAGTTCATCCGGAAGAGGCTCGTATGTCCACCGGAAACGAGCAGAGCGACAGCGGGGAAAACTACCAGGCGCTCAGGGCAGTAGTGGATAAAGAGGTGCGCGGCAAGGTGATTTATAGCAAGAAAGGGTTTTCGCGCTGCCCACGCCGCTGCCTTGCTCCAGGCCAGACCCACCAGAAGAGATCCCGTGAGTCCGGGGCCTGCTGTTGCGGCGAAAACATCGATTTCATTAAGTCCGTTCATTCCCCCCGAAAGAAGAACCTCGCTCACAAGTCCGGGCAGTATCTTCAGATGGCTGCGTGATGCCAGCTCGGGAACCACACCACCATGCTGTGAGTGAACTGACTGGTTATGAACGCGTTCCGCGACTGCACTGCATCCATCGAGCAGTGCAACCGCGGTATCATCACAGGATGTTTCTACAGCCAGGATCCTCAAAGGGATTATTCCTCTTCTTCGCGAAGAATCCTGACTACTATCTCTGTTCGGATGTCACCGTAGATCTTAACAGTAACAGGAAACTCTCCAATGGCTTTAAGATGTTCGCTCAGAAGAACCTGTTCGATATCTATATCGAAACCGGCCTCATTTATGATGTCAGAAATGTGCCTTTCGTTTACGCTTCCGTAAAGGTGACCATTCTCATCTGCAGCCGCTTTGATCTCGACAGCAAAATCCCTGAGCTTATCGGCAAGCTGCTGAGATTCGTTGGATATTCTGGTCTGTTCTTCAAGGGCCTTTGACCTGTACGATTCGGAGGATTTTATTGCCGATGACGTAGCCTTAACAGCGAGATTCCTTGGAAACAGATAGTTTCTGGCGTAGCCATTGGCTACATCCACGACATCACCTCCGAGACCCAGATCTTCCACACTTTTAATAAGAAGTACTTTCATTGTTGATTTTTCCTTTCATCTATCCTTCTAAGGCGCGATCTAAAGTCGAACCATGTATCAAGTATACCGGTTATCATAAGCACTCCGGGAGCAAGCGGTGGGAACAATATCGCTGGAAGAATCGCAAGGATAAGCCCCTGAGGGTACATTGACAGTACTTTCCTGCATACCGCGAGCCCTACTGCAGAGTATGGCAGGATCATGAAAATCGAAATATTCACAGCCGCCTGCTGAAGAAAACCGGGAAGAGAGCTGCCTGCCAGATTTACCGCCAGTGCAGCTATAAGAATCCATGCGGGAATCAGACCCATTCTCAGGGGAGGATCTCCGGGAAGGTCAAGCTGAAGGCCTCTTCGTCTGTTTATCAGCTTAACTGCAGCTCCCGAGGCGATAACTCCAGCTGCGGCCCAGAGAGCCAGAATAGAGGGGAGAACGTAGACAAGAACATCCATTACCAGAACGATATCCGATGAGCTCATTCCCGCAGAACTGTAAAACTGTACAAGGGTTTCAACATTGCTTTGGGACAGAAGAGAATGCTCGGGAAGCAGGATAGTTCCGAAAACAGAAGCAAGCGCAGCAGCAGCAGCTGCTGCTGCAACGGAAAACCGGAAACTTCTCCCGGACCTTATGAACACTGTTATGAAACCAGCGCCCGTTGCTGCTATAAGGGCACCGGTGAAGTCCGCTATCAGAGAAACAAGGAAAAGCGCTGCCAGAGCCAGAGGCAGGCCGAACCTTGAATTCGGAACAAGCAGCAGCACTATCATTACAGTCATCCCAACGAATGGAATCCCCATCAGAACGAGAATTATCCCCACGGCAAAAAGACCGAAGAATCCTCTACCCGTTCCCTCTGACTTCTCTCGCATCGCTTTTGTCTGCCGCCTGTTTATCTGTAGTGTTCTCTAACATAGGGAACGAGAGCAAGGAATCGCGCCACTTTGATTGCATTGGCAACTCTTCGCTGGTGCTTTGCGCAGTTGCCTGTAACGCGTCTGGCAACGATTTTCCCTCTGTCAGAAACATACCTCTGGAGCATTCTTTCGTTCTTGAACGATATCTCCATCTTCGGATTTATACAGAAACGGCACTTTTTCTTACGTCCGAACTTGTTATTCTTTTTCTTCATTCTAATTTTCGCGACCAAATCGGTTCCTCCTGATGGTCCTTATGATCCGGATCCCAACGCCATTACGTCGGTAGCCTTAACGATCATTCTATGGTGTAATCCTTTCGATCTGTCTTCGTAGGATCTGCTTACAAGATTGCCTTCCAGAAGCACAAAAGTTCCATTGCTGATACTGCGGTCTATTCTCTCAGCCAGGTTTCCCCACGCCTCAACGCTGATGATGTAGGTTTTCTTCCCCTCTTCCGAGCTTCGGGTCGAATACGAGGACGAATTTTCCAGCTTGAATCTTATTACGAAGATACCGTAGCTGGATGACCTGAGTTCACCTTTTTCCACAATTCGTCCTGTAAGGACGATATAGTTAAGCTCGGGAATATCCCGTGAAACAGTCATGCTGATCAGAACGGGATATCGTCATCCTGTGCCATGGGCCCCGGCGCGGAATCATGTTTGCTACTGTCCTGTACGGTGCCGGAGTGTCCTGTAGAGTCATTTCTATAGGAAGAATCCTGACCCCTTTTCTCGAGAAACTGAATTCTCCTTGCGTTAACTTCCAGCTGGTTTCTCTTGTTGCCATCCCGGTCTTCCCAGGAATTGAATACAAGTTCCCCCTCTATCAGGACGGGTGAGCCCTTACTGCAGAATTCGCTTACCAGTTCAGCAGTCTTTCTCCAGGCTATAACATTCACATAGCACGTCTTTTCCTGCCATTCTCCATTTTTGTCCCGGTAGCGCTGGTTGTTCGCAATAGACATTTTGGCAAGATGGGTCCCGTTTTCCAGGATCTTCGTGTCCGGATCCCGGACAAGATTTCCGGAGATGATGACCTTGTTGATACTGGGCATTCTGAGATCCATTACTGATCCTCGCTCTCCATATCTTCTTCCACTATATCGTTGCTGTCATCATCCATTTTATCCTCCCACGAGGAGAGCTCTTCTCCGTCGCTCCGGAGAGTAAGATATCTCAGGCAGTTTTCGTTGATTTTGAGATGCTTGTCAATAGCAGCAGTGACGTCCTGATCGCCATTCCATTTAAGGAAATGGTATATCCCTTCGGTCTGTTTCTTGATGGGATAGGCAAGAATGCGACGGCTCCATTTGTCGGAACCGATGTATGTGCCTCCATCGCCCTTGATGATCTCAACGACACGATCGTGTCCATTTTCGATGTCACCTTCGGGGATGCTGGCACTCCAGATTATTACAGTTTCGTAGTCTCGCAAACCAAAAACTCCTTCCGTACAAGGGTAAAACGCCTGAATTACCCGACCGGAAGGAGCACTCGCTAACTGGATCGTTATTGTTTCCGGTCCGGTGATTTGCGTCACTCGGGCTGCGCAACAAGCTGCGCAGCAAACAACGTGCAATTATTGGTAAATCAAGCCATTCGGTCAAGTCCCGATTCGGGAAGAGTTCTTCAGCTGTTAAAAAGTCTTCTGCTGCCGAAAAGAGGATCACAGGTTACGTAGATACCAAGGCTCCTCAGGCCGCTTTCGTCTCCCGATGAAGGTATATGGGTTAGATGGGCTTCGCAGCCCCGGAGCTCGGTAAGTTTCTCCATTCCGTCCGACGCGGGTTTAAAGACAGCAGCGTTTACGCTCAGCGCTACAAGAACCTCTTCAAGGTCAAGGCGAAGAGGCAAAGTGCGAATGGATCTCTTGAGGCCCTTTATGGATTCTATCGTGGCAGGCGAGAGAAGATGAACATCATCATCTATTTTCGCCAGTTTCTTAACAGCATTCAGCACTACTGCGGCGGGAGCATGCATCAGCTCGGAGCTTCTGCCTGTAACAATAGAGCCATCCCCGAGCATCAATGCGGCGGCGGAAGCTCGATCGGAAGAATCATCAGGTTCCACCAGGGGAATACTGCCGCGAGCGGGTTCAACCACCATCCTGCTCTCCGGGGTCAGGCCGTAATCATCCATGAGCAGTTCGACCTTCTGAACTGTTTCTCTGTCGGTGAGACCCAGTACGTACTCACAGCTGTAACGGAAATACCTTCTGACGATCTCCTGTTCGGCAGCCCTGCGAACAGCATGGTCATCGATTATCCCGAATCCTACTCTGTTCACCCCCATATCTGTGGGGGAAGCGTAAGGGGACCTGTCTCCTGTGATTTTTCCAAGTATTCTGTTGAGAAGGGGGAAAGCTTCCACATCTCTGTTGTAGTTTATTGATGTAATCCCGTAAGCCTCCAGGTGGTAAGGGTCTACGAGATTCACATCGCGCAGATCAGCGGTTGCGGCTTCGTAAGCCGCATTGGCAGGATGCTTGAGAGGAAGGTTCCATATAGGGAAAGTTTCGAACTTGGCGTAACCGGCATGGATTTCTCTCTTGTAATCATGGTAGAGCTGTGACAGGCAAGTGGCCAGCTTACCGCTGCCTGGTCCTGGTCCGGTTACGACTACAAGGGGTTTTGAGCACTGGATGTAGTCGTTCCTGCCGTATCCTTCCTCGCTGACTATAAGGTCAACATCTGTAGGGTAGCCTCTGGTGTAGTAGTGTCTGAATACGCTGACACCTCTTTGTTTCAGGCGATTCTCGAACGAGATCGCAGAGGGCTGTTCTTCGAACCTTGTTATTACTACTCCCTTGAGCTGTATACCTCTTGCTCTGAATCCATCTATCAGCATAAGGGCATCGGCATCGTACGTGATGCCGAAATCTCCTCTTATCTTTCTTTTTTCTATGTCTCCTGCAAAGATGCACAGGATGATTTCCGCCCTGTCACGCAGTTTTTCAAGCAGTCGGATCTTTACATTCGGGTCATAACCAGGAAGAACCCTGGCCGCGTGATGGTCGAACATCAGTTTCCCGCCGAACTCCAGATAGAGCCTGCCCTTTGCACTTTCTACCCTTGCAAGTATCTCTCTGGTCTGCTCGTTAAGGTATTTTTCGTTGTCGAATCCGATTTCCCGCATTAATTCTGCTCCCTCTTTACTAGAACTATGGTCATATCGTCATCCTGAACGGCTTTCCCGGCATGCGCCAGAACAGCCATGTGTATTATTTCAACAAGTTCCTTCATCGGAAGGGTACAGTTCTCACGGACAATATCAGTAATTCTTTCAATACCGAACTGTTCCCCCGAATCATCCGACTGCTCGAAGATGCCATCGGAAATAAGAGCGAAAATATCCCCCTTATCCATACGGATGGGTCCGGGATCCTCAAGAGGAATATCCGGCATAATACCGAAGGGAATGGCAGATGCGGAGAGTACGTCCGTCTCTCCGCTCAGCAGGTGGTAATGCAGCAGAGGGGCCTGTCCGCAGGCATGGTAGCGGATAAGATTGTCATCAACCGTAAGCAGGCCGACGAATGCGGTGATGAAACGTTCAGGCACAAGGTCATCTACAAGCTGATTGTTCGCCTGGGAATGGAGGCTGCTCAGATCGCTCTGAAGGCGGAATGCCATCCTTATCATGGCCCTGAACTGTATCACGGATAGAGCCGGACCGAGTCCGTGGCCTGACGCGTCTGCTAGAAGCAGCAGGACGCTTCTGTGGTCCAGGCTTATAGCGTCAAAAATATCCCCCCCTGTCTGATCGGCGGGTTCGTTCCATCCGGCAATGTCATAACCTTCTATTTCGGGCATGCGGTCCGGCAGCAGCTTTGTCTGAATCTCCCTGGCAAGGGTCAGATCGTGTTCGATCTTCTGCTTGATTATGTACTCTCTCATCAGTCGGGCTCTCTGGAGGGCAACGGCGCATTGGGACGCAAGAACCTCAGCTACTCGCTCATCCTCACCGCTGAAGGAGCCATTCATCTTGTTAATAAGCTGAAGAACACCTACAAGACTATTGTTAAGACCGATCAGGGGTATCGACAGCAGACAGCGTGTCCGGTACCCCATCTTTTTGTCGATATCCGGATTGAAGCCCTTGTGTGAATAGGCATCAGGGACATTAACAATACTGCATGTGCGGGCACAGATGCCCGCTATTCCCTGATCAGCTGGAAATCTGATCTCCTCAACTTCAAGTCCTGTACCGACTTCTGCGAAAAGCTCATGGTTCCCGCTGTCGTAAAGAAAAACCGTTCCACGTTCCGCTCTGAGTACATCACGGGCGACATCAACCACCTGCACAAGCATATCGTTCAGCTCTATAGGTGTGCTGAGCTGTCGAGTAACATCCAGTATGCGCCACAGAATATCAGCAGTGAAGCTCTGATCTTCAGACAAATGCCCCTCCGATGTGCTCGGGTTTCCTGAACAATACAGCGAACTGGGAAAAAGAAAAGGCGGGTCACTGTGAACCCGCCTTCTCTGTCAGCTATGTAAGTCAGCCTGCTATCTTATAAGCATGGCCTGCGCCGTAACCGACCCTTCTTCAGTATCCAGTCTTACAAAGTAAAGACCGCTTGCAATACCGCTGCCGGGACTCCATTCAACCGAGTGATCTCCCGCTTCAACATGTCCGCTGAAAACAGTATCAACGATCCTGCCTGAAACATCGTAAACGTTAAGCTGAACATTACCGCCTGAAGGTACGGTGAATGCCAGAGCCGCCCCGGCCGTCAGAGGATTCGGTACGGGGTGCGCAAGAGAGAGAGCAGGTCCGCTTCCGGGAGAGCCCTCTATTCCGGTGCCTATGACAACCCACTTGATGTCGTAGTTGTAATTATGCAGAAACGCCCCGATATAGACGGTTCCAGAAGCGGGTACTGTAACGTTGAGAGTAGCTTCTCCCGATGCGTTGGTTTTTGCTTCTTCGTAGAAGGTCATTCCGCTGCCGTAATTATCAACACCATCAGTCAGGGTGACGTTAACATTGTTGACCGGGCTGCCGCCGTCGGTCACAGTTATGGTAATGTTCTGGGTTCCCGGAAGAATGTTCGCCGGATGCGATATCGCCAGCTCTCCATGATCGTCGGCGGAATCGAACGTCCAGATATCCATTGCCGGGTCGCCGAACCAGATATACATTTTAGCGTTGGTAAGGCCCAGAGAGCCGTGATTGGTAATAACCCAGGCCGTAGATTCCATGATAGCTTCACATACCCGGAAGGTTCCGGTGTTGAAGAGGGCTATGTAGAGCTTTTTCATGTAATCGTGGTTGGGAGTAGTGTATGAGGGAGCGTTTGCGCCGAGGTTGCCGCTTGCACCGTGGGTTCCCCACTGCCACGCTTCACTGAGGCATGTTGAGGCTAAATCGTACCTTCCATTCAGACATGCGATACTGAAAACAGGCATCATAAAAGTGTTTTCAAGAAGATTTATTCTTCCGGCAGACCAGCCAGGGGCCCACTGCCATACATATTCGCTGCCATGTCCTCTGTAGCCAACGGTGCCAATTCCGCCGTTAATGCCATCGGAAACCATTGCAGCCGTGCCGCCTTCAGGAGGGTAGATTTTAGTGAAAGTAATATCACAGAGGCTGTAGGGGTAAGCGGCTACCTGATTGCAGCAGAGTGTATACTTGCCCGGATAATCCTCGCCGTGTGCTGCAAGAATGGTTTCACTGGGGATGATTCCCGTTGTATTTGCATCTTCGAAATCGTAATCCATGTATCCGTTGATGATCTTGTCTACCTGGAGTACTATCTGAGCCGAATCACCCGTAATACGTCCGACTGCTAAGTCCGGGTAGTTTCCCGATTCGATCTGTGCGTAGTAGTAATCCCCGACGTACGTTCCGTAGTTGTAAGAAGGTAATTCTTCGTAAGTGCCCACTATACACGCAAAGCGGGTAATACCGGAAACGTAGTTGCTGGTAATAGCGGCCTTTATCTGGGCGATGGAGGCGGGAGATGTCAGGGTCTCCACCCTGGTATGCAGACCGAGGTAATGGTGAGTTTCAAAGAGTTCAGAAACCCAGTCAACGTTGTCCTCCGTGCATATGAACACATATTCCACACCGACATCCCGGGATCCGTTCACAGGATCAGCAGCTGCTTCAAAGACATCCCAGTTGAGCACACTGCTTCTCATTGCCGGAACCATCGAAGGGTTCACGGGAAGGGCCAGGGCTCCGGGAGCTCCGTTGAAATCCACCCTCAGGATTATGCTTGATGCGGCTTCGAGTGTACCTGTATACGGATTGAAGCGCAGGGGGTTCACAACCAGCCTTGCCGCATTCAGCCCGGACCAGCCGCCTTCATTATCCACGTAAGCCCAATCCCTCGGGAAGCTGCCGGTTCCTTCGTAGAATTCTTCATTCATGACGAAGGGGAAGGGGGCGTGATACATATCTATCTCCGGGGTTTGCCTTGGGAGTATTTCCGTGTTTTCGTAGACCGTAAAGCTGACCTCTTCTACCGTTACAACGGATTCCGTTCCGTAAGGAAGAGCGAAAAGCCCGGGGACTGAAGGTAAATCGGGAAGACCCACCTCACCCTGCGAAAAGCACTCCGGCAACCCTGCCAGGTCCCATATCCTGCCTCCGGCAGGAGAATCGTAGAGATAGAATCCCGGAACGGTCACTTCAACGAGCATATGGTAAGTGTCCGATTCCAGGACGGTTATCTGCGGGGCGGAACCTTCGGTGCCACCGAAAGACTGCCAGCTTCCGGTGCTTCCGGGTCCGACCGCGAACGCGGACGCGCAGATCAGAATGATGGAAAAAACAAATTTCATGGTCGATCATCTCCCTGATAGAAAAAGTGAAGAACTATCAACAATACCAACATAAAGGAAACACTAACTGTTCCCGGGTATGCAGGTCAAGGCGATGAAAAAGGAAGGCGGGTTCCTGCGAACCCGCCTTACCGTGTCAGTTATGTCTGTCAGCTGTTATCTGATAACCATAGCCTGCTGTGTAAGAATCCCTCCATCAGTAGTGAGCCTGATGAAGTAGACACCACTGGCAATTTCAGATCCGGGAGCCCAGGTTACACTGTGGCTACCCGATTCAACCGAACCGCTGAGGACGGTCTCGACCATTCGGCCGGACACATCGTAAACGCTGATCTCAACGTTTCCGCTGAAGGGAACGCTGAAGCCAAGAGATGCGTTTTCGGTAACAGGGTTGGGGTAGGGTCTGTCAAGGGACAGAGCCGCTGAGGGACCCTCTGAACCGGCAGTACCTGTTCCAATGATAATCTCACCGATGTCGTAGCTGTAATCGTGCAGGAATGCGCCAACGTGTATTATCCCGCTGGCAGGAACTGTGATGTTGATGACAGCCTGACCGGAAGCGTTGGT
>QNDS01000083.1 GCA_003644925.1 Candidatus Fermentibacterota bacterium | reverse complement strand
CTATGTACATACTTCTTCTGAACCACTGCCTGCTGTCTCGCAGTCTGTCGGCGAACTGATTCCTTGCATCCTCGGAGGACCAGTTCCAGCTATCTTCGCTGGATAGAGCGTGGGAATCATAATAGGCCCTCTGAGCATCGGGGTCATCAGGGTAGTAGTACCTTGCAAGCCTGTGAATGTAATCGTTGAATTCAGCGCTTGAATTAAAATCTGACATATCATCGAGGAAGTCACCTGATCTGTCGGAGACGGAGATACCGGCCTCGGATACAGCAAGCCATGTATAATCGTCCCGGTTAAACGTACCCTCAAGATAGGAGAGACCTACTCCTGCCCAGGTGAGGGCATCAAGGCTCATGAAGACGATCCCCCTTGTCGTATGTCCCAGATGCATCTGACCCCAGCCGGGAAGCAGGGCGGATCGAAACAGGGCACCCTTTCGGATGCCGGAATCCGCGTCTGCGGCGGCCGGTATAACGATCAGAACAGATAACAGCAGAGCCGAAGCAATTCTCAATTTATCACCGCCGCATGAAATAGAGCATCTGTTGATCCCGTTTCGGAAGAAATGTGCAGGCTTACAAAATAGACGCCGGGGGCAAGGTCATCGGTACTCCAGTATACTTCCCAGGGTAATCCTCCGGGTGCCGATCCGTTTAAGAGGGTAACCAGGTCGCCACCCATATTGAATACTCTTATCTCCCATTCACAGTCGCAGCCGGGCTGAAAACGGATTATGCCGCTCCCCTGCTGAACAGGGTTCGGATAAACGTAGAAAGAACCCTCCGAGAGTATGGAGCCATTCACAGGAGCAGGTGGAAGATCCTCGCTCCACCAGCAGTTGGAACCGGACATATCCATGCCGGTGAACCATCCCTCAGGTTCAACAGAAGTACTCCAGCAGTTGATGAAGCCGCTTGAATCGGCCGCCACTACCCTCCAGTTCCCCGAGTTCTCAGGATCCCACAGGAGAGGGCGCCCTATGGGTCTGTCCCCCACTGAAAGCGGGAAAACTCCGGACTGTCTGCCCTCCGAGTCAAACATATATACCCTGCCGTCGTCCATTGAGATCAATACGAACCCCTGGCCTCCGATACCCCTTCTGTTTCTGCTGTACTCCATTACCAGGCTGTCCTGCTCGAGCATAACCGGCCAGTTCTCCAGTGTGGCGCCCGAAGCGCTTACCGCGGAAACACCGCAATCCGTCAGGATAACTGTTTCCAGTCTTCCGTCTCTGTCCAGATCACCGGGGCAGGGCGAAGAGAGGGGGGAACCCGGAAGTGCAGATGGAAACCCGGGAAGAATATTTCCTTCTCTGTCGTATGCGAAGAGATAGTCACCGCTTGAAACGATGATATCAGCGGAACCGTCACGGTTAATATCAGCCGCAAAAGGTATGCCGATTTTTTCGTAACCGGGAGTAACAGGCCAGCCCTCAGCTTCGTTTCCATCAATATTCCAGAGATAGATACGGCCATCTATCGAGGAGGCTATAATGCCCGGGTTCTGTTCATCGGGATATACGGCAAGACCGGCAACGGGAGCTTCGGATACAACAGGCCAGCCACTGAGTGTTTCACCGGCTGAATCGAAAAGGTGTACCCTGCTCTCATCGTCCGCAACAGCCACAATACCAATCTTCGAACTTATCAGCGCAGCTGCACCCGTGCCTCCTCCGGCAAGGGTTACAGGCCATCCGGCGGGTTCGTTCCACTCCACATCGCGCAGATGCACCTGACCGTCGTACCTGCAGACGAGCAGAAGCGGATCGCCTCCGGAGGGATTTCCAGCCACAGGCGGAGCTGTCGCCCTTGATCCCATGGAGTGCGGACCGGAGCCATCGTACAGGTATTCGATAACGTGTCCGGTTTTCGTTGTTACGACAAGCCGGTCTCCCGAGGCGTCAGCATCCTCCCAGATCAGCGGCCCCCATTTGATAAGAGATGTCTGAACTGGCCAGCCCTCACATACTGTTGTTCTGGTTATCTGAACATCCATTCTGTTGGACGGTTCGTCGAGAACTTCAACCGTTACGAAAGTTCTGCCGCCCCAGCTTGCATCGCTCGAGGGATTGGAGTTGGGAGAGAATTCCCAGGCGTAACCGCCGGTGAACCATGGATCGAACTCACTGCCCTCGTAACCGTAGATATCGGGAAGTGAATAATCGAAATCCTGTATACCATCCGCCTCTTCAAGATCAACACCCTTATGATCGGGATCAACATTGACCATGTTCATCGCGAGATAGGCTCCCAGACGAGTTTCATCGATATGCCAGATCAGAATTCCTGAGCCGGGGAGACCGAAATCGTGTTCGTGGATTCCGCACATCCCGTTTCCATCAGGGTCACGCTGCCTGTTTTCCACAAGCAGGTACTCCGAGCTGTTCAGGGGAATTTTAAGAATTGAACCATCAAAAAGCAGTTCATGGGTTCCATCGGTTACTTCAACAGGCGTATTCCAGCCCAGATAGATCCGAGACCAGGCGCTGAGTGATGCCGGCCAGTACCCGCTCATCAGCCACTGACCGTAACCCATAAGATCCCAGCCGCCGATTCCAACATGACCTGTGCTGGTGTCGTAAAGGTCCGGCAACCCCAGCTGGTGTCCGAATTCGTGGCAGATGGTTCCCAGTACACCAAGGCCGAATCCATCCTGTGATTCCTGTTCTGGTACTATAGTACTCTCGCGGATGTAAACTCCGTCGGATGTGGGAATTCCCTGAAATCCAAGGCCTGCTCCGGGTAGATAGAAGATCAGATCAGTAAGGGTAAGGAAGACCGATCCGATATCTCCGGGGCTGTTTCTGTAAATATCAGCTTCCTGCCCGGAACCGGCATGATTGATAATAACGGCATCGTACTGACTGTAATCAATATCCTCATCCGCAAGCAGGATAGCGTCCTGCATGAGCATGCATGCTCCCTGCATATAATTCTCATCATCACCGTAATACATCATCTGATGCCCGAGAGTGTACGAACCATCAAGGGAGGATGGGTATATATCAATGGAAAGTAACAGTTCGCCTCCGCTGACATCCTCGTAATAAAGAGCAAGATCATCCATGATGCTCTGGAAATACAATTTGTTATGAGGCGGGTCGGCGTTCAGATCGATTCTACCGTTCCCGCTGGTTTCATCGGTAAAATCCTCTAGAAACTGCACCCTTATCATACAGATGTTCACTGTGACGTCAGAATCGTCGATCTTGCCTGGTCCTGCAATGGCTGCCCCTTCAGAGGGGCGCTCATGCAGAGGAGGCATAGCTCCGTGTATTAAAGGCGGAGCGGTCAGAACAATTCCGGTTACGCTAAGCAGCAGCAGGGGCAGAAGTCTTCTCATATACCGCTAGAACCTTACAGAAAGGGAGTACTTGGAATTGTACTTCCCGGATCCCTGCAGATTCTCCTCAACTGGTATGAAGGCCATATCAAGCTGAAAACCGGCGTACTGGAGTCCTGCGCCGAAGGTGGGTCCCTGGATAGTTGAAATGCCTTCCGTATCATGGATATATCCCGCCCTGAGCGCCATAAGATCGTAGTACCAGAATTCGGCTCCAGCTCCCCACTTGTTCTCGTTGAACTCCGTTCCAAGACCTTCGTCAACGTTAGTCAGAAGTTTGCTGTAATCGGCAGTACACCGGAGACGCGTCAGGTGTGAATCGAATGGAATGTAGGCGATTCCCATTCTGATAGTGCGTGGAAGCGGGTTATCCCCGGAGTTGCCTCCGTAACTCACATTTGGTCCGAGGTTAGTCAGGCTCGCTCCGATATTCACCTGCCCGGCGCTTTCAAGCCCCAGCGCCTCCATGGGTACATGGTACAGTACTCCGAGGTCAGCTGCGAAGGATGTTCCTTTACCGGAATCCTTATAGTAAAGGTGATCGTAAACGAATTTCAATCCGAGCCCCACCGCTACACCGGGCGCAACTTCGGTTCCAAACGAACCTGTCAGAGCAACGCCGTACGAGTAGAATGTTCCGAGTTCCTGTCCCGATTGAGTCGTTTCAAGCTGCTCTCCCATTGACATGAAAGTGATGTTGCCTCCAACACCGCCCCACCCGTCTATGTGAGTGGCGTAACCAAGAAATTCGTAATACAGATCATCAGCAAGCTGCGGGAGCCAGTTACTGTGCTGAAGAGTGAGCTCATTCCCCGTGGTGTCGACGAAAGCCAACCCTGCAGGGTTCCAGTATGATGCGGTTGCATCATCTGCAAGGGCAGTAAAAGCTTCGCCCATTCCATTCGGGCGTGCACCGGGAGTAATTGTCATCCAGATAACACTGGCCGTGGAAGCGTACGCCAGTGAAGATATGGCAAGAACAGTAATAATGATAGAAAGTCCTTTTTTCATCGTTCCTCCTGCTTGAAACCGGAATTTTCTCCGGATTTAATGTAATATACTTAAGCCGACTTCAAACCTGAGCCACTGCCAGATCGTATAAGCATCGGTTATCGGTTACGCACAACGGCTATTATTCCGGTAACCTCTGAGTTCTCTCCAGAATCGGAAAGTGAAGCAGCGGATACAGCAAAAATGTACGTTCCGCTGGCAACTTCATCTCCATCCGTATCTCTGCAGTCCCACAGGCACTGGTTATATCCGGCTGCTCCTTCAATGTTCCCGAACGAAATCACCCTTCTTCCACTCACCGTATATATAGTTATATCAACCTTTCCAGGTGACGTCTGGGTCCAGTTTATCGACGTTCCGTCAGTGCATGGATTAGGATATGGAAATACACTGCTTATCCCGAATGAATTATCCTCGGTTACACTTAATGCTATCTCGCTGATGGTCGTATTCAGAAGGCCGTCTGACGCCCTTAACTGAACAATATGACTCCCGGGTTCAAGAACACCGATTCCAACTCTTAGTTCACCTGTAGTGCTTGAACCTGTGTGGTACTGGAAAAAGCCGGAGACATCGTCCGGTACACCATCCACATAAATAGCGAGCTGCCTGCCTGGATTACCCAGAAGATTGATGCCCGAACTGTCAGAAAGGATGGCTCTTACATAAATATCACCCGAGATATCAGGATTAATCGTGTTCCGGTATCCCTCGATCCACAGTTCTATCGAAGGACCCTCGTTATCCGGAAGCGGATTTCCAGGAGCAAGCCTTGCCGGATAGGTGGAAACAGCTGCGAAGATATCGTTGGTCATGAATGTCAGCTGGGTCCTGGCCAGGGCTCCCGTATCACTGTCAACCGGCACGAACATACTCACACCGTAATCAGGTTCAGCGTAAACCGTACCTGAATAGAATCTGCCTGGAATAGATAGATAGTCTATGGGGAGATGCTGCCTGAGAGTGTAATATGTATCCGGCTGGCATGATTCCCACGACTCAACGAAGATAAGACCTTCTGCCGGCGCTGAACCCGTAAGAGTAACTTCTTCCCCTGCAAACAGCGTGTTGTCGGATACATCAAACGAATCCCAGGGGAAAGCCAGTCTGAGACTGCCGTCGCCGAAAAGAATATACTGTGCTAGAGTACTGGTGTAACCAGCCTCTATCTTTGCGAGCATTACGCACATACCCACCGAAAGATCCGGGTTGCTGAACGTATTGAACATGTGATCGAAAATAAAGCCGACAAAGGTCTCATTCAGTGGACCCGATGTTTTATCTGTGGCTCCAAGGCCCAGTATCGCTCCCCCCGCCTGGGATGTTGTTACCTGCTGACCCAGACATTCGGACGAAGGGTTGTGGAACTGCCCTACGTCACATGAGCCGAAAATAGCAAAGGGAAGGCGCTGCTCACAAGCAAGAAGCCCGTTATCTTCAAGGTATAGCAGACCTTCATCCGCCAGCTGGTCATAAGCGCCATGACCAAGGTAGAAGGAAACAAGAGCCCCTTCGCTCCAGAGGTTTATGTAAGCCTGCCTGGCCTCGGGTTTGGCTCCAACGCTGTTACGTTCGTAAAAGATAAGATAGAGTTTCTCAGGGCGAAGCACAGACGGAAGACGCTCGGTCAGTAATCTTTCAACACCCTCTGTATGATACCTCTCATCACTTCCATGAAGAGGTGAGAACTCATCGTCCGCAGCACCGAGCACAACGGTCTGCCATTCCCCGGAGTTTTCGCTGCTTCGGTAGGAAAGGCTCCTGTCAACTATCAGCTGAAGGTCCGAGCGGTTGGTTATTGCCATTCGGGATATCGCTATCTGAGGGAGCATGGCTCCATCGACTATTACAAACTCATCGTCCGCGGCAATCAGCGATTCATTTCTGTATAGAACATCAATGTAAGAAACTCTGGTTGACGTAAAATTCAGCGGATCCCAGTTTCCTCCGCCTACGAGGATTATATCTTCAGGTATAGGATGCCATGAATCGATCATGTGAGAAACCATAGCCTGAATGGCCCGGGGGTCCCGGACACCCCCGTTAAATTCATTGTAAACTTCAGAAGCAGCGATTGCGATGACATCAGGGCTCAGCTGCGTCAACGGATCTATATCATTGTAGAACTCATCGGCCGCTATGTAGACGCACTCGGCACCATCCATCACTCCATAGATCCTGCCCGGCGATTCGTACCGGATTTCCAGGGGAGAGTGCATATCCCCGTAATCGGAAATCCAGAGTTCTCTGGTCTCCCAGGATGCAGGCACTTCAAATTCGAACTGATGCGAATTGTCAAAGCTGATATTTTCTGCAAGTGTATCACCACCTGCAAGGAATACCAGAGCATCATCAAGATCGTTTTCCCAGGTGAATTCCTGCCGGGCAATTACGGGCCACCAGTCCAGTGGTACCGAAGCCTGCCCCGATACGGATCTGTCAGTCCATCCGAAGATCTCAAACCAGTCAAGGAATATGGTATCGCTCAGCGATTCCTTGATAATCTGGAGGCTGAGAGAGTTCCCCGAATTCAGAATTCCCTGAATGGGCACAGTGAGTAGAAATTCATCGGTCCCGCGCCAGGTAGTATCGCATACTTCAATGCCGTTAACGAGTATTCTGATAAAATGGTCTCTGTTGATGATGGATATAAGTTTGATCTTCAGAAAGCCGGTACCCCTTGTATTGGGGGCCTCGAAATTAAAATAATGCCAGGTATCTGAAGTACCCTCCGACTTGACCCAGGCCCAGTCATCCGGGAAAGGCGTGATTCCACGTGTCCGGATATGATTCTGTTCAAGGTGCTGCCTTGACAGAAAACTGTCAGGCATTGCCGGAGCGCCGGTCAGCTCCCCGTTCTGAACATTCATCCTCGCACCGTCTTCTCCGCCCCATGTAAGCCAGTAAGTGTTACGTGTACAGTACCTGTGGTTGTAATGGGACGGCAGGTCATCAGTCGCGGATGTGCCGGCGTCCCACCATGCCAGCCCTCTTCCGAAAAAGAATAACCTGTCCCCCGAATCAAAGATTCCGTCTCCGCCGTCCTCTATCAGAACAGGAACGGGTCTCGGGATGTACTTGTTCAGCCAGGGTTCATCCCCCATCTCGCGTCCTCTGCCGCAGAATAGAGAGAGAGTGGACGATGGAGTGCCCGCAGCAAGAGGGATATCAGCTCCGGTAATGCAGTAAATCCCTGCCGTATCAATATCCATAGCGTACCAGGGCAGACCCCAGAAGGGACTCGAATCGTATCTCTCCTGAGGAACACTCCAGACGTGATTCCCGCCTTCGAACATGGCATCGAATATGGCACCGGTAATGCCCCGGACGGAAACAGCGAGCCCGGCGGTGTTATAACTCAGGCGTATGCGGAATCTGTCTGCTGTATAAAGAGCACCATCACGGTTTATTATAGGGTGCACCTGAACGTGGGCGTAGCCTGCTCTTCTGAAGGTTCCAGTACCGGCGATAAGACCCCACGTTCGAGGGATATCTTCAGCAGCTGCCGCTTCGTATATATCTATACCATCCGGAGATACGCTTACACTGGAGACCGAACCACCTGAAAGGTAACGGACCCCTTCGGGAATTATCTCGAGTTCGGGCCGGGCACCGGGCGGTATTGCAAAATAGAGGGCAGCCTCCGGCAGCAGAACGGAACCGGAGTAACCGCAATTGTCCGCAGAGTATCCTGTCAGGCTGCCAGGCAGGCCTTCAATCGACCGAATCCCGGAACACTCCCATGTAAGAGCTGTTGAGGATGTTCCCACCTCTACTCGAACAGCCTGCATGGCCGTTGAAGAAATGGAACCTGAACCAAGAAGCAGTATAAGCAGGAAAGGCATTGTTACAGTTCCGTAAGTTCAAGCATGGGAGAGTCTCCATTTTCTTCACCGGGGAGCTTTTCTTCTTCAGGGATCATTTCCGATTTGATCCTTTCTTCCTCAAGATCCAGCATTTTGCCGTGAGAATCGACGAATGACCTTATCTGTGTTAACACCGATAGTCTTCTATCCTGCAACTCACGAATAGTTTCAGTCAGAACCTGAACCCTGTCTCTTGCTTCTGAGACAAGATTGGATGCTTTGATCTCGGCATCCATAATAATGAGCTCAGCTTCCCTGTCAGCTTCTTTTCTTGCCTGCGTAGCGCTTTGCTGCTGCTGGACAAGCACATCTCTTACCGCACCTTCCATCCTGTCGAAATCCGATGCTCTGGCTCTGAGAACGAGCAGTTCTTTTTCAGCGTTCTCAAGACTCTCGACAAGTTCCTCCCAGGCGGATGCAACCATTTCAAGAAATGCTTCCACCTCATCTACATCGTAACCTCTCATGGTTTTACGGAAATTCTGTCTTCTTATATCAAGAGGCGTTATACGCACGATGATTCTCCATTTCCATATCCGCCCGGACCGGGGATACTGACCCTGTATGTTCTAATGTACACACTATAGAATAATATTTCTGCTCAATTGATGCCAATTCCATTTCAGCGGCTCTGCCTTGGACCAAAAAGGTACCTTCCGAGCCTGATCGTGGTGGCTCCCTCTGCAACCGCAAGTACAAAGTCATCACTCATTCCCATTGAAAGTTCGGGAAGATCGTATCCACAGTCTCGTTCAAGACGATCCTTGAGATTCCGGAGAAGAGCGAAGGCTTCAGAGGTATCCTGTTCACTTCCCCCGAGGGGTCCTACAGTCATCATTCCTGAAACTCGAAGACCTAGCTCTCCGATCTCACCCAGAACATCACGGAGCAGAGGGTAGTCTGGATTAAAACCATGCTTGGATTCCTCGCCGGATGTATTCACCTCAATGAGGATACCAGGCTGTTCCTCCCCTTTTAAAATCGTTCTCCGAGCTATTTCCTTTGCAATTTTCAGCCTGCCCACTGAATCTATCCAGTGAAAATCCCGTACTGCCTGCCGCACTTCTCCCGTATGTATCGGTCCGATCATATGAAATTCGGCGGCATCCTTCCCGAGGGCTTTTATTTTGCGGCCTCCCTCGCTTACACGGTTCTCTCCAAGGAGGGTCACACCGGCTTTTACAGCCATCGCAGCGACTTCTGCAGGATGTGTCTTGGTGACAGCCATTATTGAGACCGCACGATCGGGCTCTCCGCAGGAATCAAGAGCACTCCCGACCTGATCGATTGCGGTATGAAGATTGCTTTTAATGGCCTCAACTGAAGTAATCACTCTCACCTCCTTGAAGTGCCAGCTCAAGCATCAAATGATGTATCCTGCTCGTTCTTTAACGTTCCTGCGGCGTTGCGGATTCAGTTACATAGCCCTGCTATGCGCCATCACCCGCGCCTGGCAGGAACGCCAAATAACTTCGCAATCTTACAGCATCTGACACTTGAGCTGACACTAGGGGAAATATGGGCAAACATCAGGTTGCTGTCACACCGGCCGCAGAATATATTATTGCAACTGTTTTGCATTAAGGAAATACTATGAGTACATCAGGGATATGGGACAAGCTCAGGAATAGCGGCCTCCGGATCACTCCGCTCAAAAAACAGGTTGTTGAGCTTTTCATGGGTGGTGCATGCGGCCTTTCCGCACGGGATGTTCGTGACAGACTGACATGTAATCCTCACATATCAACAATTCACAGATGCCTCGGTTCCCTGGAACAGATCGGCTTTTTAAGACCTGACAGAAATTTCGAAGGCGTTCTCCGCTACCGCTGCGCAAGGTCCTTCTACCCCGACCATGGCCACTTCAAATGCGAGAAGTGCGGAAGAAGATTCCCGGTTTCCTGCAAGCTGCCGGACGAGTTCATTAAAATGGTTGAAAATACGTGCAGCTTTCAGGTAGTAAATTCGGATTTCTTCCTTGAAGGGAAATGCAGCAAATGCGCAATAGCGGAATGATCAATGCTCTTCTTTCAGCTCTTGCCCTCCTGGTATTACTTTTTCAATCCGGCTGCAAACCTCCATCCGAAGAAGAGAGGGAAAACCTGACAGTAGCGGTCAGTATTCTTCCTCAGAAATATTTCGTGGAGAAAATAGCCGGCGATTCGATAAATATCGTAGTTGTTGTACCTCCCGGAGCAAACCCGGCAACGTACGAGCCCTCCCCGTCGGACATGCGGAACATGAGCAGCGCGGATGTATGGCTCACGATAGGAGTCGCTTTTGAGTCCCCATGGATTCCAAGGTTTACCGGCAGCAACCCCGGCCTCCGGATAAGAAGCACGATCGAGAACATTGAGAGGCTTCCAATAGACAGGTATACCGTTACCGGTCATGAGACATCCGGTCATCACGGTCATGGCAGCGGCTCCCCTGACCCGCACGTATGGCTTTCGCCGGAACTGGTCCGTAGTCAGGCAGCATTGATTTGCGAGGAACTCTCGCTTATCGAAAGTGCCAGAGCGGACGAGTACATGGCGAACCTGAATACTTTTTACACTGAGATCGATTCCCTCCAGAGCACCATACAAGTACTGATCGATCCTTTACCCTCCAGGAGTTTCATCGTCTTCCATCCCGCCTGGGGTTACTTTGCAGACGAATTCGACCTTATTCAGATACCGATCGAGACAGCGGGCAGCGAACCGTCACCGCGGGAAATGTCTCTGCTTATCGACTACGCCTGCGAGAATGATGTCAGTGCTGTCTTCGTCTCCCCTCAGTTCAGCACTTCCTCAGCTGCTTCGATCGCGGCTGAAATAGGTGTCGGCGTAAGTTATATAGACCCCCTCGCGGAAGACTGGAGCAGCAATCTCCT
>QNDS01000082.1 GCA_003644925.1 Candidatus Fermentibacterota bacterium | reverse complement strand
CTATGGGAAGCCATGTACAGGAAGATTTTCGGTGCTATCCAGTCCATGAAGGGTGGACCTTTCAAGTATCGTCTCGGTCTGACAATCTCCAAAGTTGGGGAGGTTTTAGGTAACAAAGGATTGAGGAAGAAAGTATTCTCCAAGGTTCACGATAAGCTGGGCGGCCACATGAGACTCTGTGTTTCCGGCGGTGCCGGCATTTCTCCGGCAGTTGTCGATGGTTTTATTAAACTTGGGTTCACATTTCTCCAGGGGTACGGATTGACCGAAACCTCCCCGATACTCTGCGTTAATACTATTGAGAACAATAGAATCGGATCTGTAGGACCTGCCCTCGGAGGCATTACCATAAGAATAGACAACCCCGATATAGAGGGAAACGGCGAAATTCTTGCTAAAGGTCCCAATATAATGCTGGGTTACTTCAACAATCCTGCGGCAACCGCTGAAGTTCTTTCAGACGATGGCTGGTTCAGCACGGGGGATTACGGTCATATCGACGATGACGGTTTCATTTTCATTACCGGAAGAAAGAAGAACGTGATCGTCGCTAAGAACGGCAAGAATGTGTACCCCGAAGAAATAGAGTTAGTCGTCGGGCAGGATTCTTACATCCTTGAATGCATGGTTGCCGGCAAGAAGACAGAAACCAAGGGTGAGGAGATTTGGGTTATCTTTGTTCCCGATATGGAAAAATTCATCGAATACGCTGAAGAACATGGATTCAGCCTTACAACCGACTACCTTGCGGAATACATGCGAAAGATAGTCCGGAGCTTCAATGCTGCTCACCCGATCTACAAGCATATTGCCCGGTTTATCATCAGAGAAGACGAATTCCCTAAAACCACTACGAGAAAAGTTCGCAGGAAGGAAGTTCTCAGGGAAGCCGGACTTGAGGAAGATATTTCCTATCACGTCTGAGTAGAACACATTGATCAGGATAACCCGAATTTATCCCATATATGGTATATCCAGAATGTCATTAACGCTATATATTGAGGCTGGCATATAGAGAAATACAGTCTTATACTACATAGTGTATGCATCAAGTAATTATCACATAACATATGGTGTAAAATGACAGAAAAACTCTTGCAGGAATCGCAAATCTATGACGAGAGTAAAGTAAAAACTCTCTCCTCGATAGAGCATATCCGCCTCAGAACAGGAATGTACATCGGTCGTCTCGGCAACGGTACGCATCCTGATGATGGAATCTATGTACTTTTCAAGGAAGTCATGGATAATTCTGTTGACGAGTACATTATGGGATACGGTAAGCGTATCAGAATTTCCAGTGACAGAACATCCCTTACTGTACGCGACTATGGAAGAGGCATTCCTCTTGGAAAGCTGTTAGAGTGCGTTTCCCAGATAAATACCGGGGCGAAATACAATACTGATGTTTTCATGTTCAGTGTCGGTCTGAACGGCATAGGTACCAAGGCGGTGAACGCTCTCTCGGAGAATTTCAGAGTAGTTGCATACAGGGAAGGCAATTATCGTGAGGTTGTTTATTGCCGTGGTGTACTGCTTAAAGACGAGAGCGGAAAATCCTCCAAAAGAAACGGTACCCTGGTCGAATTCACTCCTGACAGGGAGATATTCGGTGATTTCACCTTCCGGGAAGAATTTCTTCAGGACAGGTGCCAGCATTACACTCACCTGAATGCCGGTCTTCGTATCCGGCTGAATGGTACGGATTTCATTTCCGAAGATGGGTTAATGGACCTTCTTCGCGATGAAGCGGGAGAATCAGCAATATATCCGGTTGTGTTTTTCAGAGATAAAACCCTTGAATTCGCGTTGACACACACCGTTGATTTCGGTGAACGCTACCTCTCCTTTGCTAATGGTCAATACACATCAAGCGGTGGAACTCATCTTTCCGCTTTCAAAGAGGGTATAACCAAAGGCATTAATTCCTTCTCGGGGGAAAGCTATTCAAGTCAGGATATACGGGAGGGCATTATCGCCGCTGTTTCCATACGTATCAAAGAACCTATTTTTGAATCACAGACCAAGACCAGGCTGGGTAACAACGATATAAGAGGCTGGATAGTCAACACGGTAAAAATCGAGCTGGAGAAGCATCTGCACAAGAATCCGGAAAGTGCCGCGATCCTGGTCAACAAAGTCAAGATCAATGAGAAAGTCCGTACCGAGCTCTCCAACGTTAAGAAAAAGGCGAAACAGAGGGCAAGGCAGGTTGCCCTGAGGATACCTCATCTTAAGGATTGCAAGATTCATTACGGAGATGATAACAAAAGGGCCGAGGAAACAACTATTTTTCTTACCGAGGGCGCAAGCGCCGCAGGAAGTATCATTTCAAGCCGGGATGTTCAAACACAGGCGGTATTTGCCCTTAAGGGAAAACCGCTTAACTGCTTCGGCAAAAGACAGGATACGGTCTACAAGAACGAGGAGATCTACAATGTCATGCGGGCTCTGAATATCGAGAATGACCTCGATGGACTGAGGTACAACAGGATCGTCCTTGCCACCGATGCGGACGTTGACGGCATGCATATAAGATATCTCCTTCTGACGCTGTTTCTTCATTTCTTCGAGGGTCTTGTACTGGACGAACATCTTTTCATTCTTGATACACCTCTGTTCCGTGTAAGGAACAAGAAGGAAACCGTTTACTGCTACAGTGAGAAGGAACGGCAGAAAGCCCTGGCCCGTCTCGGTGAGAAAGCTGAAATAACCAGATTCAAAGGACTCGGGGAAATATCACCGAAGGAATTCGGGCAGTTCATAGGTAAGGACATAAGACTGGAGCCGGTTCGCATAACAAGGCTGAAGGATATTCCGGAAATGCTGGATTTCTACATGGGTCGAAATACACCCGAAAGACGTGAATTCATCATGGAGAACCTGATATGAGTGAAACCAGCCTTAGAAGGCTCTACAAGCGCTATTTTATGGAGTATGCATCCTACGTTATCAAGGATAGAGCTATTCCTGATCTGGCGGATGGTTTCAAGCCTGTACAGAGAAGGATATTATGGTCTCTATTCCAGATGGATGACGGCAGATTCAGCAAGGTGGCTAATGTAATAGGTCATTGCATGCAGTTCCATCCTCATGGTGACAGATCCATAGGTGATGCACTTGTATCCCTTGCGAACAGGGGTTTTTTCATAGAAGCACAGGGTAATTTCGGTAACATTCTCACAGGCGACAGCGCTTCTGCGCCCAGGTATATAGAATGCAGGCTTACCGATCTTGCCCGTGAGACCCTGTTCAACAAAAGGATCACCGATTTCGAGCCAAGTTACGATGGGCGGAATCAGGAACCTGTCCTTCTGCCTGCTAAGCTTCCTGTCCTGCTTCTTCTTGGAGCGGAGGGAATCGCGGTGGGAATGTCAACCAAAATACTTCCCCATAATTTCCAGGAGGTTCTCAAGGCTCAGATAGCATGCCTGAACGAGGAGGATTTCAAGCTGTTTCCCGATTTCCCCCAGGGCGGTCGGATTGATGTATCCGATTACACTGACGGTCGGGGCAGGATAAGAAACCGGGCAAGGATCGAGAAGGACGGCAACAAGAACCTGATTATCAGGGAACTTCCATGGGGAACCACGACAGAATCGATAGTGAATTCCATTGAACTCGCGTCCAACAAGGGAAAAATAAAGATCTCCTCGATAGACGATTACACCACCGATACCGTCGAGATCAACGTAAGGCTCTCACGCGGAGTCGGAATTGACGAAGGGCTGAAAAGGCTTTTCGCGCACACAGACTGCGAAACTGTAACATCCTCAAACATAGTTGTCATCCAGGACGGGGTTCCCCTTGAAACCACAGTCACGGAGATGGTCCATTACTGTACCGGCAGACTGATAGAAATACTGAAACTCGAGCTCAGGCTTGAGATCAGCGATTACACAGGGAGGCTGCATTGGCTGACGCTAGAGCAGATATTCATTGAGAACAGACTCTACAAGCATATAGAGGAATGTACTTCCTGGGATACAGTTAGAGATACAGTTCTCCAGAGCCTGAAGCCATTTACAGAAAAGATCAATCTGGAAATCACCGAAGAGGATATTGATAAGCTTCTTTCATTGAAGATCCGAAGAATATCAAGATTCGATATCGACAGTCACAAAGAAGAGATGGGTGTAATCCGGAAGAAGATGAAGAAGGCGAAGTCCAATCTCCGGAATATCGTGCCATTCGCGATTAATTATCTGGAAAAACTTCTGGAGAAGTACGGAAAGAACTACCCCAGATTGACCAGCATCGAGGATTTCAGTGATATAGATGTGAAGAAAGTGGCCATAAGAAACCTCAAGGCTGGATTCAACTCGGATACAGGCCTTTTCGGAACATCGATAAAAGGGGATAAGACTTTCACCGTCTCGGAGTATGACAGGTTCGTGTTCTTACTGGATGATGGAGCTTACAGGGTTATTCCGGTCCAGGATAAATACTTCATAGACGGGAAAATCCTCTTCTGCGGTGTGCATGACAGGGATATGGTCTTTACAGCTGTTTATAAGCAGCAGAAAACCGGGATTGCATTCATTAAGAGGTTCTGTATCGGCAGTTTCATTATGGATAAGGAGTACCGGTTCGCTCCGCTCGGAAGCGAGGTTGTATTCTTCACATGGGAACCTGAAATGAAGCTTGATTTCTGGTTCCAGCGGACGAAGAGGATGCGGAGAAGGAAGGACGAATGTCTCATATCCGATTACCGTGTTACCAGTGAGAACGCAAAGGGCGTCCAGCTGTGCGGAAAGAAGATCATCTCCAGCATTAAGGGTGTTTCGCTGGATGATGACGATGATGATTCCGTTGAACCGCCCGTAACCGATTATCCGGACGAAGAAGCTGAAGCTCCCGATGAGGTAGAAGATACAGAGGAATCAGTAGATGAGGCTGATGAAACTGAACCACCGTCGCCGGAAGATGTCATAAAGCAGGCTGAAGATTTCCGGGCGAATGCAGCTGAAACACTGAAAAGGGTGGAAGAAGCCATTCATCCGGAGGATGACGAAGAGGCAGGCGACCTATTTCGGAACCTGGATTAACACTCTCTATTCAGTCCCGGTAAGCTCCAGCATATAGATCCGCTGGTACTGATCATATGAAGCATTGTACGCGAGAAATCCATGCTCGTCCCCGGTGATTTCCCAGGTGTTGAGATCGACAGGATTCCCATCGTACTCAACCATGGCATGGAAGAGGATTTCACCACTGAAGTCATATACACGAAAGACTATTCCCGGGTAACACCCGAGCCTCACCCAGATCCTTTCCTCACCATCGATGAACATTCCAAGCACAGTATGTTTGTATGGATCAAGCTTAACATTGACTTGTCTCGGGGAGCCACCGCTCATCCTGTTAATAAGACTGTTGAAAGCATCCATCTCGGCCTGCAGCTCTTCTTCGCTTTTCCTGACTCTATGGAAGTTCTCATCCACTATGTGGAGAAAAGGAGTTCCATCAGGCTCACAGCCATGGATCTCAAACTTGTCGATTGAAGACTGCGAGTAGAAGACCCTACCATCGCTTGTGGCACAGTTGTAAATACTACTCTCTCTGAAACTGGAATGATCGATTCCATCAGAATCGATTCTCCATTCGAACTCAATGCTGAAGTACTCTACTGAAGGATCATAGTCACCATCCCACCTCGCGAGAGTCGAAACCCACAGAATCCTGTTTTCTTCCGGTCTTGGAATTCTCTGTATTCCTATGAATCCGCCATCGTTAAGTGCATTAATAAAATATGGAGCTGTATGCGGCCAGGTCATCTGGCTCATGAGGTCGTAATCGCTGTCAAACAATGCGATTTCGTACATATCTCCGATCAGCAGGTTTCCGTCGGAATTGAATTCCAGGGAAGAGGGCATATGGAACTCACCGGGTCCTTCGCCCTCACGTCCTACTGTTCTGATGAATTCTCCGTCAGGAGTGTACATGAATGCAGCATGCTTCATTCTATCCAGAAACACGATATTGCCTTCTGGAGAATGTGTCAGGCTGACAGGCCAGATGAGCATGTACTCAGGATCACCTGTCTCGACCCCTATCGAGTCGGTAATAACGAGTCTATACTCAATATCGGGGAGTTCCGGTGGGGATTCGTCAGCTCCGCATCCGATCAGTATCATGAATATCGTAAAGAGTATTCCGTATTTAATCCCAGTTACCGATCCTCTCGAACACCAGAGTTTCGCCGCAGCAGACCGGGCATTGGTGGGGGCCATCAAACAATGATACAAGCTCCCAGTTCAGCGGATCCTCAGCCGTTTCATCAGTCAGATGGGCACCTGCAGGCAGTACTCCGTCCAGGCTGATCTCTCCGAGCAATTCGGGCGAAGTCCAGACCATGGCGATTTCCACGACTTCCCCGTAGGAGTTTCTGATTATGGAGGCGATCTCATCAACGGATATTTCCTCGATCTCATAGTGATTCTGATTGATGTTTACCGCTATTTCCTCAGCGGTTTCCATTCCGATCTCATGATGGTTCTGATTGATGTTTACCGCGATCTCATCAACGAACAGTTCTGCGATCTCACGGTAGTTGTTATTGACGGTGACCGCAATCTCTTCAGCCTCGATTTCTATGATGTCAAACCTTACAAGGTGAAAGTCACCGGTTTGGGGATCACGGTACACTTCAGCCGCATAACCCGGCATCATGCCGTATCCTGCAAAGAACTCATCGGTCTGGTAGCAGCACTCGCAGCAGATACCTACAACAATCTCTCCTGCAATAACCGGCATCGCAAATGCAAGTATGACAAGCACAGGTGCGAAGCGCATCTTATTCTCCTTTGTGATATAAATCAGTTCATTTGATTGAGGATTTCATTAGCGATTTCAATCCTGAGTATGTATGATAGTGAAACTTTCCAGTATTTGAAACCTTTTAAAATCACGCAGAACGGGAGAAATATGAAGCAGGATAGCGCTACTGATAAGAACCTTACATGGCACCATCATGGTGTTGACAGAACTGACAGGGAGAAGCTTCTCGGGCACAGGGGAGCTACCGTATGGCTCACCGGGCTCTCCGGTTCAGGCAAATCTACAGTTGCGGACATACTCGCGGAAATGCTTCAGGAACGCGGTGTTCTGACAGCGATTCTCGACGGAGACAATATCAGGCACGGTCTTAACAGCGACCTGGGATTCTCGCCGGATGACAGGAAAGAGAATATTCGCAGAATCGCTCAAGTAGCCAAACTCTTCAGTTCCTTTGGCGTTGTGAACTTACTGGCCTTCATAAGCCCTTACCGTGAGGACAGAGACTTCGCCAGATCCATCCAGGATGAGAACGATTTCGTTGAAGTATACGTTGAAGTTCCGCTTGCAGTGGCGGAGGAGAGGGATCCAAAGGGTCTTTACAAGAAGGCGAGAAGCGGTGAGATACCTTCTTTCACCGGCATATCAGCTCCTTACGAAGAACCACTCTCCCCTGAGCTTGTTCTGAAAACCCATGAATTCTCAGCGGAGGAGTGTGCTGAACAGGTTCTGGAAGTCCTTGTGGCTAAGAGAATAGTGCCATCGGTCACTTAAGCAATGCAGTTTTTCTCATGGATGTCATTCAAATCAGATAGCGGAGAGAGAAGATTCTTCCGTCCCCTCGGGGGGGATGAAAAAAAATCTTTCAAGATCCATCTGTTGTCCGCCGTATTCGGCGGAGTATCCATGGGAGTGGTTATTAACCATGACTATATAGCTGTAAACGGACTGCATGCCGCTGCCTGGCAGATAACCGCCCTTACGATGCTATGGCCGATCAGCAATATGCTCGCTGTTTTCATAAATCACTGGCTTGACCGAAGGGGAAGGTACGACAGGGCAGTTCTTATCTTCGGAGTCCTGTCCAGGCTTCCTGTTGCTCTGATGTTCTTCTCATCTTCTGTCAATGTGATGCTGGTGCTCCTCCTTCTATTCTTCGCGTCAAACAGTGTCATCCTGCCTGCGCAGAACAGCATCATGAAAAAGCGGTACTCCCAGAACAACAGGGCAAGGCTGTTCGGCTGGTGGACAAGCGCGTTCACGCTTTTCAGCCTTCCCATGGCTATGCTTGCAGGCGCTCTTCTGGATATGGATTTTCAGTTCTACAGGATTCTGTTCCTGGTTGAAGCTCTGTTCGGAGCGGGACAGGCTCTGTTCCTCTCAAGAATGGCAAGAGGTATGGAATCAGGAGCAGTGAAGAATTCCACAGGCGGTGGATCTGCTCACTTCTTCAGAAGCCTGTGGGCGATTTTCAAAAATGACAGGGATTTTGCCTGGTTCGAGATCTACTTCTTTATATACGGTATTGCCTTTCTGATGCTCCTGCCCGTGATACCTTTCTTCGCAATTGACAGACTCGGGCTTGATTACGAGCAGTACGCACTGGCGAAAGGTGTGATAGGACAGATGGGAGTACTGCTTCTATCTCCATTTTTAGGTGTCCGGCTTGAGAAGCTTCATCCCTTCAGATTCACGGGCATTGTATGTCTGCTTCTCGCCTTCTATCCACTATCCTTGGCTTTCGGCAACTGGATACCCGATATGGGCATACTATTTTTCTATATTGCTTATGCGGTATTTGCTCTGGGTATGGCAGGCGTGAGAATGTCATGGAATATTTCCAGCCTGCACTTCGCTCCTCCGGGGCAGGAAGCCACATACCAGGGTCTGCATGTTACCATGACAGCTCTGCGGGCCAGTTTTGCTCCGATACTTGGTAGTGTTCTGCTTCATTTCGGGGGTTTTTCTGAGGCATTCATGGTTTCTTCCGGACTCTTTGCCCTTTCGGGCATACTGTTTCTACGAAAGTACAGGAAGAGAAAGGCAGAGGGAGTACTGGTATAGCCTTTGCGGAGATGAGCAGGATTTACGCTATTAAGAGGTTCAGATAGTATTTTTCGGCAGGTATTTCAATATATCCGCTGTTTTCCTCAGCTCAAGCACTCTGGGACCGGGTGCGGAAAAATCTCCATCAGGCCGTACGAATACAAAATCAACTCCTGCCGCGTTGGCAGCTCCCATATCGCTGCCTGCACTATCACCGACGAGCAGAGTGTCATACGTTTTTGAATCAGCAAGTTTCATAGCGTAACGGAGTATTTCAGGGTCAGGTTTTGCCGATCCCACTTCACAGCTTAATACGATAACGTCAAGAAACTCCATCAATCCAGATATTTCAAGCCTTTTACGCTGGACAGATCCCGGGCCGTTTGAGACAATTCCAATAGAGAATCTGTCTTTGAGTACTCCCAGCAGGTCGATAATACCGGGGAGCGGCTCTCCATGCTCCTCCAATCCCTCGAAGTAGAGTTCGATGAATTCAACGGGGTCAACACCTAATCCTGCTTTACTGAAAGCCTGACGCATCTCATTTGACCCCGGCTCGATGGCCGATGGTTTGCAGGCTTCAAGATCCTGAATGACCTTATCCTCCAGGAATCGAAGGATATGATTCAGTGTATTGCTGGATTTTTCCAGTTCGAGCACTTCCACGATGTATTCCGCGGCGGACTTCTGTGCTCCGGCATAATTAACGAGTGTTCCATCCAGATCGAAGAGAATAGTGCTGTACTTACTGAAATCCATGAGAATAACCTCCCCTGTTCCATTACCATGGTAATGAAAGTGCACTTCGGCAATACCTTTGCGTTATATTACTATTTCTAAATTATTGGATAATCACCTTTAGAAAGGCACAAACAATATGAATAACCCGAATCCCGCGCCGCTCAGCCTTGAGAAACCACCGGCGAAAAAAAGCATTCTTGTTCTTTCCGGCAAAGGAGGAGTGGGTAAGAGTACCGTTGCCGCCAACCTCGCGATCTCACTTTCTCTTCAGGGGTATGCCACCGGTCTTCTTGATACGGATTTTCACGGTCCGAGCATTCCCAAACTTCTTGGTATGGAGGGAACCAGACTGACATCTTCCGATGGGAAAAAGCTGAATCCAGCAGAACTCGGATCCCTCAAGGTGATCTCAGTGGATTTCATGCTCGGCAGCAGGACAGATCCCGTAATCTGGCGGGGACCGATGAAGATGAACGTTATCAAACAGTTTCTTGAAGACGTGAACTGGGGAGAGCTCGACTACATGATAGTGGACTGTCCTCCTGGAACCGGTGATGAACCGCTGTCCGTTGCTCAGCTCATACCTGAACCTACCGGTGCTGTCATTGTCACAACGCCGCAGGAAATGTCCCTTTCCGATGTAAGGCGCTCGATCCAGTTCTGCAGAGCTCTCAAGCTGCCGGTACTCGGAGTCATAGAGAATATGTCAGGGTTCGTCTGTCCTCATTGCGGCGAGCGTACGGAGCTCTTCGGTTCGGGGGGCGGGGAGAAAATGGCGTCCGAGATGGAAGTTCCCTTCCTTGGCAGAATTCCCATAGAACCTGAAATAGTTTCATCTGGAGACAGTGGCAAACCCTTTGTCAATCACAACGGTCAAACTCAGTTTGCAAAGGATTTCGAGAGTATTGTAACCGGTATTGTGGAGAAAACTACTTAGCAAAAGGGGCCGGACCTAGCAAGTTAGTTATCGGGGTCGTATCTTGAATTTTGGCATTTCATTTGTTAAGACATTTACGAATGCCAAAATTCAAGATACGACCCCGATAACATTAAACAGACAAAATGTTTAGATGTTAGGTCCGGCCCCAAAGAAAAGAGGCGGGGATGAACCCCGCCTCTTTAAAGCACCATGTAAACTAAACGTTACTAAAACTCAGCTTTGATCTGGCCCCAGGTTGAGTTCTCGAGGGCGCCGGTCCAGTCAATGTCCAGCGTATAAACGAAGTCGTTCTGAGGGTAGACGTAAAGGTACGTACCGTCGTAGTCGATTGCTCCGTTGGCGCCATCCACAACCTCGGTGAATTCAGCAGACCAGATAGGAGTGAGGTTAACACTTCCGTCTGAGTTGATGTCGAAGATGAAAAGGTTGTCTGTACCTATTTCTCCGTTGCAGAGGAAGAGGTAATCGCCCCATACGGCCATTCCGTAAGAACTAGGAACTGGTGATGTTACAACAGTCCAGGTTATTGCGGATTCTGTACCGGTGTAGGAGCCCCATGCCATTTCTCCGGATCTGTCAGTGTAGAACATATCGTGTCCGATGG
>QNDS01000081.1 GCA_003644925.1 Candidatus Fermentibacterota bacterium | reverse complement strand
CACGGCCTCGGGGGATGGACTGGAATGGGCCGGGTACTTGACGGGTTTCCTGTTTCCTGCCATCGGGGAGTATCAGAAAATCCGGCAGCATTTAACTCACCGACAACTGGTAATGTTATAGTATATGCTGACAACGGCGGATACATTCATATGGTCGATCACAGCGGGATCGAGCAGCCCGGCTGGCCCGTGTTCGCAGAATCTGGAATCATAACGGGCATTTCGGTGGTCAGACTGAATGATGACGAGACCCCGGTGATCGCTTTCGGTTCAGCTGATTCCCGCGTTCATCTTCTCGATATTTATGGTCTTCCTCTGCCCGGCTGGCCTGTGGAGCTCCCCGCTAAACTTTACTGGCAGCCGTCTCAGCTTTCACTGGGAGGCAATTCGGGATACGGACTTGTATGCGCACTGGTTACCACTCAGATATATGCCCTGTCAGTTGAAGGATCGATACTTCCCGGATGGCCGATCAATACGGGATTCACCTCCGGAAGCATACCTGTTACAGCGGATATCGATGCCGACGGTCTTGGTGATGTTGTCTTCGCTACATACAATAACAGGCTCTATGTGGTAAGCTCCAGCGGAGCCGGTGTTGATGGATGGCCATTCTTTCTTGACAATAGGTCCACCGGCGGAGCTGTGGCAATAGGTCATCTTGATCCGGATATTACAGGATTGCAACTTGCAGTATCATGCATAGACGGTTCTGTAAACCTGGTCAACGGCAGTGGAAGGATAGCCGGACAATGGCGCTGGCCGAACGTTACAGAAGGTCTTCCAACATCACCGATCATCAGCAGGACCAGTGATGGACTCGGCGTTATTGTTGGGTCAGACGCGGGATATGTATACGCCTGGAATGCGGATGGAAACGGTATTGACGGTTTCCCCATCGACTTTGACCAGCCTGTATCCAAAACTCCGGCCGCAGGAGATATCGACGGCGATGGAAATCAGGAGCTGGTTGTTCTGGGCAGATCGGGAAAGCTTGCAGCCTTTTCGATTTCCACCATCAGCGCAACGACGGCCTCATGGCCGCAGGCGCTGTGCGATGAATCCAATTCCGGTAGTTACGGTATCTCCTACCTTCCCATTGCCCGGGCTGGAAGTGTAACGTATGAAGCCTCCGGTGCTGTAACCATGCCCTATGAGATAGTCGGCAGCAATGTAACAGACATCTCACTCGCATATTCGACCAATGCAGGATATTCATGGCAGGAGACAGACAGTTTCCGTGATGAACACGGCAGTATCATCTGGTTCAGCGATGAGGATCTCCCGGGGCAGGACATGGAACAGGTTGCGCTGAAAGTAACACCTTACTGCCCCGACGGGCCTGGTGTCAGTGGTCTGTCCAATATTTTCCATCTTGATAACAACGTCCCTCCTACACTGCACCTTTTCATGTCGGAGGAAGTATCGGACGGGTCTTACCTTATTCAATATGCCGTTGAGGATCCGGAGAGCGATATTATTCAGCTGCAGGCGCAGTACTCAATCGATGGCCAGCAGACCTGGAATAACACCAGCCTCTCAGGCAGCACCTTCGAAATACCGCAATGGTTCTACGGAGAGCCATTCAATTGGCACGCTTACAATGATATAGACTCATTGAATATCGAGAATCTGGCTCTGAGGGTAAGAGCTGCGGATGAGGACCCGGGAGAATGGAGCGTTCTCTGCAATTTCCATCTTGAATCCGATGGATTTCTGTGCGGTCAGATAATCGCACCGGAGGGGGAAGCCTCCGGCAGAATCACTCTTGGAGTCAGGCTGACCGACCCTGACAAGAATCCACTCGATGTTCAGTACGAATACTCAATCGATGCGGGTACTGACTGGAGAACAGCTACCGTACTTGAGAGTTCAATTCCAACCGCCTGCACATATGAGTACGAGATCATCTGGGAATCTGATGTGGATATACCGGGATTTGATGGTTCTGAAGTCAAGTTCAGAGCAGTTCCAGATAGCCTGGATACCGGAACAGCAGTTCCATCTTCTCCATTTCATGTAGATAATAACAGCCTTCCCTCAGTTACGATAACATCCCCGGGGAACTGGGAACACTTTGACGGTTCCGTACCGATCTCATTCCGGATATCCGACACGGAGGAAGATGATATTTCTCTGGTGCTGCAGTATAAACTGGAAGGTTCATCCATCTGGATACCCGCAACCGGTTTGATTGCAAATAATGTGTATCTTCCTCATTCATACCAATCAACCGTCACCTGGAACTCATCGGAAGACCTTCCGGGAATTGAACCTATGGAACTCAGAATAAGGCTTGGCGCTGTTGACGCGGACACTGTTTTCTCCGAAGCTGCAGGCCCTCTCTCGATAAACAATTCCAGGCTGCCTTCAGTAATGCAGGCTGCCGTGAGTGACATTTCCCTGCAAAACAGCACTGTTGCAATCTCCTACGAACTGACCGACCCTCGAAATCGAACCATTGATCTTCAGGTTACGTTCAGCATGGATAACGGAAGCACATGGGATGATGCGACAGTATCCGGAGATATCTTCGGCAGGTACATCAGCAGCTACGAAGGTGAACTCATCTGGCATTTTGATGCGGACCTGGACGACAGACTGTACGAGGTTCTGCTGAAAATAACACCTGTATCCGGGGCACTGCTGGGCAGACCAAAAATATTGGAGATAGGCCTCAGATAGAGGATACTGCGTTTCTTTAAAAAGTCTGAGATCCAGGAGATGATTACTACATTCATACTCTTCGATGCAGGTCAAGCATCATAAGAGATTATATGCAGAATTATCTCTACTCCTATTGTTCACATAATTTAACTGGATCAGTAAAAAACACATCCAACTTCGATCTCTAGAACAATCGTTCAGCAGGAGTCAGATCCGCATCAGGATCCCACACATTCTATTGCTGAGCACGCTCCGGATTCGTATTATTTGTCTATGATAAAAGAAAAACCGTTTTTCATTGAGAGTATACCAGGAAGAAGCGCGTGTATTGGTGGTCTGGATCTTTGCTGGGTTGAGCCAACCCACACTTTCAATTTCATTCAAGACAGCAAGATTGAATATGACCAGAAAAATTTCTTCTTATGCTGTTGAATTGTTCGAATACTCGGAAGGGTAAAGAGAGAACCATGAGGAAATTTCTACCGGCGGCTGTGATTCTTCTTGTTGTTGCACTGCTTTATATTCCCACTCTCCAAACGGGATTTCTTACCGATGACTTTCTTGATTGCAGTCATACTCTTCGGGAAGTTCCGGTCGCTTTTTCCACCCAATATGGAGGCGGATACAGACCACTGATGATTTTCAGCTGGGCAATGGATAATAGAATATGGAGTGCCGAGAACCAGACTGGCTGGCACGTAACTAACCTTATACTCCTGTTGGTATCTTCACTTCTTGTATACATTTTTCTAGGTCGGTTTCTCAGGAAACGCGAGGCCATCTATTTCGGTACGGCTCTTTTCATGTTTTCCTACCCCATGGCAATTGCTGTTGCCCGGGTATCGTGGAGCACAACCATTCTTGCTTTGATTCCTTTTCTCGCTTCTCTCATTCTGATATCTATATGGAGCAGAAACTCTGGGAAGAAGTGGATGCCCTTTGCCGCAGCATTTCTTTTTCTAATTTCACTGCTGGTGAAAGAAACTGCTCTAGCAGCTCTTCCTGTAATGGCAATGGTAGCATTCTGCTCGTCAGAAAACGAATCAAAATGGCGGAAAACGATTTTCATAATTATCACATGCCTTGTTCCAATGGTCATTTATGGAGTGTTAAGATATCGGGCAATGGGTTTCGGTGTGAACTATGCCGAGAGCACTACTTTCGGACCGTTTATACTGAGGAATATTCTGTTGCAGAATTCTATCGTCTGGCAACCCTGGCTGTTCGGTGCTTCAGCAAGATTGCTTGTCCTCATTTATCCGGTTGCAGTGTACTTTGGAATTCCGAAGTGGAAGAATCGGATTCTCGTGTTCTCTCTGGGTATCTTTCTTATGCTTCCAGTCAGCAATCTTACCCTGAGACCTGATTTTTCTGTAGCAGCTCTTCCCGGATCTGCTCTTTTTCTGGGTTTTCTTGTCCAGAGACTTCATGGCAGAAAATTTCTTTATCCAGCACTTGCAGTATTCTTTGCTGGCATCATTCTGTTTTCCATAGATGAGATCAGAACTCTGGGAATTGCATCGGACTACCTTGATAGAACCACACTGAGATTGGCAGAGATAGCAGATGAACTTCCGGGAGATGGACCGCTTTTTGTGGACGGTGTTAAGAATGAGATTGGAGGTTACGGCACATTCTGGCCTGGTGAGTACATGGCTCCAATGGAATGTCTGGGGATACGGCCGGGTCGGTATGTAACTGGAATAGACAGAATTTGGGAAGCTCTTAGCACAGAGAACGATTCGGGATTCCTGATTTTTCTTTCTAATGATGCATCTAATTACATTTCAGTACCTGTTTCGTTGGACATGTACACTGAACTCCCGGACACTGCTTTGCTGCTGACTGGCAGCATTCCAGCAGGTAACCTGATCCTTTATCCATCCTGCCTGGGAACTGAAGAATCCGGTGCTCTGAACCTTGTCTCTCAGATTTATCCAGATTCAGTGATAACTATTGTGCCGGAAGTCAGAGGAAGAACTGCGTTGTATGATCTGGCAGCAGCACCGCTATGGCTTACTTCTGATGAAACCTTAGTCATCCTGGTCGAGAGTCCAATGCAGCTTGTTTTTTCAAGCAGGAATGTATCTCTGGAGAGGGCTCTGGAAAGAATGGAAGCAAAGCAGGAGCATTAACGTAAGTTCCCTGAGCGGATCAAAGACTATCTGAGAAGGTAAACATCCTGAGCGGTATCCGGAGATCCTGATGGCTCGTAATAAAGGATTTCCATATCAGCTGCGAGAGTATTTCGAAAATAGCTATCAGGGTGGTAGACAAGGCAGTAATTCGCCCCGGAGCATTCGGGTTCGATCACGACGATTCTTCCAGACATGAACTTTGCAGCTTCCTTCTCAGTAAGTTCACCTATCCGGTTCTTCCCCTTGACAGTAATAAGGAGAAAGCCGCCCGGTTTGAGGACACGTTGAAGTTCACTCATCCAGTGTTTCTGAAGATCTTCCCGAAAATGACCGAACACCGCGACGGCGTATATAAAATCGAAGCTGCTATCCGGGTATTCCAATCCTGACTCAAGTCCGTTGGTGCTGAACCTGCCGAAAGTCAGGTTATCTCGAGACCATGCTGTAAGCGCTGAGTTTATATCTGTACCGAATACTTCGACCCCTTTGAGGTTCTGCAGGTGCCTTGCAATTCGGCCGCAGCCGCATCCGAAATCAAGTATCCTCTCGAATTCTTCGATTTCCCCTCCACTCTTCTGAAGAATATTCAGAATTGCGGCGGCTCCAGTCTTTCCAGTGGAGAAATAATGAACGGGATCGTAATTCGCAGCTACCTTGTAACAGAGATGCGGATGCGGATAAGGAAGGCCATCCGGCGCAAGCTCATTGCCGTGCCCGATACGCCAAAGAAGGGTTTTCCATTGCCCGATCAGTTTTCTGTATGCATATCGCCCTGCATGCAGAAGATGAATGGATCTCAATAGATTTCCGGTTGTTTGTCTTATTTTCATTCTATGTTGCTGTTCCGGCCGAACGATCGCTCAGCGCAGCTTTCAGCCGGCTGTAGGAGCATCCGAGATGCCTGTAAATAATCGCCGGGTCGTATGCTGCATTGCCCGATACCGGAGATTGAACCATCTTATCAACATGCATGAGCATAGCCCGCGCATCGGGCTCCCTCCCGCAGCGGAGCAATTCATATCCCAGATCAAGTGCTTTTTTCAGTTCCGGTTCATACAACTGATAGTAATCAGCTGTTATTATCGTACTGCGCAAAGGGTTTCTTTTAACTTTCCTCCACAGTTTCCGGGCTGTTCTGTAGAAGGTATGGCTTCGTTTGAGTAATTGGCTCAGTTTCTGTCTTTTCCGGAGAGAATTGAATGAATCCATCTGAATGCTCCGGGACGGCACTTTAAGATCGATGAGAAAATCCCGCAGCTCCGCGGCAGATGTAAGGGCAGTGGACCACATCCCTTTATGAGTAAATATGAATCGAAGATCATGAACCCCGAAAGCGGATGCAATCTCGAAGGCTTTTCCGAGCTGATCAGCCTTGTCATTGTGGTTGAAAAGGATGTATCGCCAGACAGTGCGAACGGGTGATCCTTCGGCCCTGGCAGTTCTGGTGAAGGATTCCATGTATCCGAGCGCTTTTTCATAGTTTCCGCCAACTCTGTACTTTTCGAAACTCTCCTGGTCCACACCATCTATGGAAAACTGGATCTGATCAAGACCGGAGAATACATGCCCCTCCTCAAAATCTCCATGAGCGTTTGTGATCAGAGTGAGAAACGCGCCGGGGTAGTACTTCCGTGCCAGACTTATTATCTGCGGGAGATCAGGATTCATCATAGGTTCTCCATGACCTGAAAAATCGAATGTTCGAATGTCGATCCCGCTCCTGGCAAAATCCTGAAGCACTTTCTCGAATACTGAGGGTGATAGATCGTGAGGCTGCTGCAGCCTTTCTCTTTCCAGGGGCGTTGCACAGGCTTTGCATCTCAATGTGCACCGAGAAGAGGGTTCAACCTGCATAACGTTGAGTATGCGGCTGCGAAAGCAGGGCGAACCGGAGAAAGATAGACAATAGCATCCGGGACAGATTTCAGGGAATGGCAGGATATTGCAAGCGAGGTTCTTTGCTATCGCTTCACATGGGCCGCCGGCAAAGACAATACAGGACATATCCTTCGAGGCACCGTACCGCAGCAGAACCTTATCACTTCCGGCATCGTCCCAGCAGACAAAATTACCGTTTGCCCGGAGAAAGAGACTATCCACACTGGGGCATTGCATCCTGGTATCCTTCAGCTAGTGCATGTCAGGTCTGAACAGATCGGATACCTGGGATTTCCCGCCACTGAGAATGAAAGTAAGCGGCGCCTTCTCTTTTAAGACGGACATCATCTCGTGAGCGATCTCTCTGATATCCCACTGTGCATGAACATCTTCCCTGAGCCTTGAAAAATGGTAGAGTTCTCGTCCATTCATTCTGAGAACTACCCTTCTTCTGTGGGCATTTGTCAGCATATAGGGATACAGCTTCGCGAGTGAACCTGCAGTTCTTTCCGCTTCTGAAATGCCCCTCATGAAATCATCCTCAAGACCGGCATCGGAAATGGAAGCGGGAACCGTTACACCAAGAATCGGATCGTAGACCGAGACAAGCCTGCTGCATAAGCGGTGCCTTTTCAGCTGGGCGTACGCTGTTGCCGAAAGTACCAGCTGGAATTCAGCTCTGAAGAATTCCCATATTCTGGGGAGAGGATCATGTATCCCAAGCCCCGAAAGGGCATCCATGAAAAGCTCCTCTCTGCCCTCTCCATCAAGTTCAGACCACGCTGCCGCCGCGGTATCAAGGGAGCTGCCCCTGCTCCACTGAATAAGCAGGGATCCCACCTTTGAATCGTCATCGCAATCCAGCAGCACTACGCGATCCGGCGGAAGGGATTCGATGGGGGACGGAGAATTAGCGAATGTGTCCATGGCTGTGGGCCGGAGGAACAGGAACAGCGAAGGGGCCGCTTCCATTACCAGCTCAAGCAGTCCCGCGGCGATACTTCTAACTTCCTCAAAGGGATGACATGACATTCTTCTAACCATGAGCTCAAGTTCTCTTGCGTTGACCGTCATACCCATCTGGCATGAGGTTGCCAGAGGCAGAACGTACCTTGCATCCTCCTTCGCTCGTTCCGGCGCAAGGCCGCTGCTGCGGAGGCTGTCGTAGATCCTGTTGTAGAGCTGAAACAGCTTCGAGGCGCATTCACTGTAACTCCCCTGAGAGCCGCTGCTAAGCTCCGGGGGAATCACAAGATCCTCACCTATGCGGATGTACCTCTGTGATTTCTCTGTAAAACTGGCCAGGCGGAAACTCTGAAGCTCCTCGGCTGCAAGCCTGGATACATCAAGAATATCGAAATTGAATACGGCATGCTCGGCCACGGACCCGTGACCGTAATCGAAGATAATACATTTATTGGATGCCCTTGCTTTCTCAACTTCCTCGGCTGCTTCCTTCCGGAGAACGTTGATCGGTCTGGGATCCCGACTGATCCGCGCATAAGAAGCTGACAGTGTTTCCGGGGTATTGCCCCCGTTCTGTACATCCGTATTGTATCCAGCCAGCTGGATGTTCATTATTCCCCTCTTCCGCTGTTCGTTGCAAGCTCCGCTGTGATCATTGCAAGCGGATGATCGAAGGGAAGCCTTTCAAACATAAGATATTTCAACCTTGACAATCTTTCAGACCGGGAAGGCAGCTTCAGAACATTTTCCCACCAGCAGATAATCTTCCGGACATCCACGACGTAGGGCATCAGCTCAAAACCGTCCTCGATATCTTCGATCGAATCGATGAAACTGCCCAGAACTCCTGACATATATCCCAGTTTTTCCATCAGCTGTCCAGAAGGACCACCCGAAACGGCATTCTCAATTTCCATGAGAAGGGATTCGGCCCCGGTCCCAGTATGCCAGGGAAGGTAATGAAAGCCGCTGAGAACATCCCAGGCCTGGGGCATATTCCCAAGCTCAGGAGGAAAACCGCAGCTGACCCCGGAAGCCTGCAGAAGCCTATAGACAGCATGAAGAGCCACTGGAAAACATGATGAAGGGTTAAGAAAATATGAATACCCATCCGGTATCCTGTTCTGCAGACCGGCGAGGTATATCCTTCGCAGGCAGTAATCATCAGCCAGGAGGTTATCCCATATTGCAGGCTTCCCGCCGAGTAATCCGTCCGCTTTCGTCATAATGTTTTCATCAAGTTCCCTTGATATCACACCGTTCCCTGTCCAGAAGGAATTCCAGTTGCGGGGAACATTGTCCCTCCATGCAGAGAGATATTCAGCTCCCTCGTACTTTTCCAGAAGCTCCATACAGTAAATAGAGGGGCAGAGGTATACCGCGCAGTCAGAGTCATCGAGGGTTTCGCGGGCAAGCTCAAGCTGACGGACCGCAAGCTGTGCATCCGCTTTTTCAGGAATGTCATCAAAGAGAAAGGCTATCCCCGTGGCTCCGGCATCAACAGCTCGTTCAACCTTTTTCCTCAGATAACTGCGATCACCGTCGTTGAATTGCCATGGGCTTATACCGAAAATAAAATCAACTCCTGCTTCGGCAGCAGTGTTTATAGTACTTGATAATTCCGACCAGTTCTCCGCTGGATAATCTTCCCTCCATCTGAGCCTGTGGAAAGGATCATTCTTGGGTGCGTAGACAAAAGCAGCCTCATCAAGAAGTGACAGGTAGCGGATCAGAATCCCTCTGCAGAGGGCACTATAGGGCTTGCCGTAGAACCCTTCAACTACACCGTACAACATGTATTCTCCGATCGCTGCTCGTTGACTTCCAGGGTACCTTTTCCTAGCTTTGATACTTGAATCTACAGGAATATTCCATTCATAGAAACACCTTCATTCTCATCAGGAGGATCAGATGTCCAGGAAAATAGTCGAAGCTGTTCCGAATATATCGGAAGGGCAGAATAATGAACTTATCAACGAGGTCGTAAAGGCTGCATCGAAAGTTGCAGGCAGCAGAGTTCTGGATGTTGATCCCGGCGCGGCTACAAACCGGACCGTTATCACAATCGCAGGTAACCCCGAATCAGTAGTGGAAGCCTGCTATCAGCTCATTAAGAAGGCCGGTGAACTTATCGATATGCGTTCGCAGACAGGTGAGCATCCAAGGCACGGAGCTACGGATGTCTGCCCCTTCGTACCGGTCTCCGGTATAACAATGGAGGAATGCGCTGAACTCGCCCGGGAACTTGGGAAACGGGTAGGAGAAGAGCTGGGAATACCTGTATACCTTTACGAGAAGGCGGCTTCGAAACCGGAATGGGAGAAACTCCCGAACATCCGTGAGGGGGAGTACGAAGCTCTTCCGGATAAACTTGGAAAGCCTGAATGGAAACCGGATTTCGGCCCTAACGAATGGAACGAGACCATTGCGAAAACCGGAGTATGCACAATCGGAGCCAGAAATTTCCTTATAGCTTACAATGTAAACCTGAACACGAAAGATCCCGGTGTGGCCCGGGATATCGGCCTTACCATAAGAGACAACGGGAGATTTCTGCGTGACAGCAAATGGAAATTCATCCGCGATGAAGAAGGAAAGAAAACGAAGCAGCCCGGCAAGCTTCAGTGCTGCAAGGCAACTGGCTGGTACATAGAGGAGTACGATACAGCGCAGGTAACCATGAACCTCACTGATCTCTCGATTACTCCCCTTCATATCGGCTTCGAGACAGCACGGGAGGAAGCAGAAAAGCTCGGAGCGAGGGTTACAGGTTCTGAAGTAGTAGGGCTTCTGCCCCTGAACGCTATGCTGGAAGCCGGCCGCTACTATATTGAAAAGCAGAACAAAGGTCTCTCCTCAACAGGCAGACAGGGCCGGACGACCGGAGTCCCTCAGAAGGAACTTATCGAGATCGCCATAAGATCAATGGGCCTTCGGGATGTGGCACCCTTCGATCCGGACGAGAAGATCATAGAGTACATGGTTACGGAGAAGGATGTGAACCTTTCCGGTAAAACATGCAGCGCTTTCGCAGATGAGCTTTCGACCGACTCCCCCGCACCGGGGGGCGGTTCGGCCGCAGCACTTATCGGCGCTCTGGGAGCTTCCCTTGATGCCATGGTAGCCAACCTGACCATGAAGAACAGAAAATGCAGGGATAACTGGGGTCTGATGCGGGAGATCGCCCCCGAAGCCCAATCCGTGAAGGACGATCTTCTGAATGCCATAGATGATGATACCGCCGCGTTCAATGACTGGATGGATGCCGCAAGGCAGGACGGAGACGTTGAGGCGGCTGTGAAAAAAGCGATAGAAGTACCCCTCCGGGTACTCAGTCAGTGTCCTGCTATTATCAGAATGGCATCATCCTTAGAAGAGAAGGGTATGCAGGCATCAGTTTCCGATGCAGGTGTAGCCGCAGCGGCAGCCAGGGCGGCAGCGGTAAGCGCTTACTACAATGTGCTTATCAAT
>QNDS01000080.1 GCA_003644925.1 Candidatus Fermentibacterota bacterium | reverse complement strand
TCACAGACCTCCGTTCCCCAGCGCTGGAGCCGGAAACTGTAAAACGTAAAAAGTCAAGTAATCCATTAATTGATACAGCGGTAATGAGGAATTCAATCACACATGTTGAGGTAATAAAATGATACCAAGAAAATTACTTGACGGTGAGAGAGTTGCAGGGGCGCGGGTGGACGGTTCATGGGTTGAAGGCGTCCCAGTAGGTTTCACTTTTCGTGCGAGTGTTCAACCTGTTGTAGGTAAAGAGCTTGATAATACACCTTCTATACGTCGCCACAAAGGCGCTGTATACAAGTTGTATTCTAATGATGAGCTGTTTACGATTAAAGAGAATACTCAACCTGATATAGTTACTCTATACAGTATACGGTGTGAGATAGTGGAGAAGCAGATTTGGCAGAACAATATCAGACCTCATTATAAATACTATGCTGCGGAGAAATTGACAAAATGATAGATATTGAATTATTTAAAACTGAGCTTTATAATTGGGCTCTAACTCTCTCAGGCGGTGAGGAGTGTTATTATGTAAACGATAACGGCCCCAAACCAGATTCGCCGGCTATAAGTATGCAGATTTTAAGTATGCCTACTATCAACCACCCGCATAAGGGTGCGCCTGATAATGCCGGTTTACGTTCTATAACGAGGGAGGCCAAACTCTGGTTAAAGCTTGATACTTATGGAGCTAACGCTATAGGCCGTTTATCTCCCTTTGTAATAGCTAATTATATAGAACCGGCTTCGGAACCTTTAAGAGCTTCGACAGGGCTGTCTATGGTTAACAATACTGATATACTTGACATAACGGGTTTAAATGATATTGATAATGAGGAAAGAGCTACTGTGAATATAATGTTTAATTTTGGGGATAGATCTGATAATATAGACTCAGGCCTTATTGAGAATGTGGAAGGCATAGGGACATATAAAGACCCGGAAGGCAACGAGACAAATAGGAATTTTTTAATTAATACACCTTAACAAAAGGAAAAATCATGGGAACTACAATGGCTGATATTGTAACGGTATCCATTACGCGAGAAACAAAACCAGTCTCTCAAAAAGGTTTAGGTATCACCTTAATAGTGGGACCTAATGCTTCATTTTCTGACGCTACCCGTATAAAGTACTACGGGGACTTACCCTCTATAGCGGCAGACTTGACAAATGGTGTTGACGATCCAGAATACAAAATGGCGGCTGTAATTTTCGCACAGAATCCACGCGTCTTACTTGTGGCTATCGGTAAGAAAATAGCAGGTGACGCGGATTATACAGAAGCCTTAAACGCTATAAGTGTTGTATCTAACGATTTCTACGGGGTTCTTGTTGTGTCAAGAGCTGACGCGGATCAATTGGATGTGGCTGCCTGGGTAATAGCTAATGAGAGAATTACCGCACTGGCTAACAGTAACACATCTATCATTAATAGCTCAGAAGCTGAAGACTCTTTACAAGTCGCAAAACTTGTTTTCAGCGATGACCTGTCAACAGGTAACGCCACCGATATTTCAGTTAATTCAGTAGCTATGTTGCCCACAGTTTACTTAACAAGTCACCTTGACACTATGAACGAGATAGCGTTTAACCTATCTGCCTTAGCGAATACATCCGCTATCCTCGACCCAGCGGACGCGACAAATAGGACGTTAATAGTAACTTATACAGCCGGTAATATAGTTATTAATAGCGCTACTGTTACGAGTGGTTCTGCGGTTACTATTGCGATTGTATACGCCTCTTTACCTGTACAGTTAAAAGCGGCGGGCAATGACCGTACGTCTTGCATCTTCACCAGCGATGCCTTAAACAATTTCCCTGACGCCGGCCTTCTCGGTAAAATTCTACCGTTGACGCCTGGTAGTTATACCGGAATGTTTAAATCACTCTCAGGCGTTACCACAGACGTTTTAACACCTACACAGACCAAGAACGCTCATGATAAGTATTGTTCTACCTATGAAACCGTAGGCGTTAATAACATGCTTATTGAGAGTTGGGTAAGTACCGGCGAGTTTATTGATATAATCGTATTCCAGGACTGGTTGAAAAATCGTATTACTGAAAACGTTTTTTCCGTTCTCGTCAATAAACCTAAAGTGCCTTACACTGACAATGGAATCGCCGATATTGAGAACGCTGTAAAACAGATTCTCCAAATCGGTTTAAATAATGGCGGTATTTCTCCATTTACTTACAATAAAACGACTAAAGAACAGACAGGCGGTTTCTATACTACCGTACCTCTTGCGGCTGACGTACCGGATGTGGATAAGAATGCACGTGTATTACGTAATGTCAACTTCGTTGCATGGCTTGCCGGTGCTATACATACAGTACAAATTGATGGCGTATTGACAGTTTAAGAAAATAATTAAATTTAAAAATATTAACAAAGGAGAAAACTCATGCCTGGTATAGCAACGTACGTCCCATCAAAAGTCGTTCTTTCTGTTGGAGGTGCTGAGATTAACGGATACGCTGACGGGGAATTTATTAATGTTGACCGCGCCAACGATACCTTTAATAAAAGTACTGGCGCGGATAATAGAACAGTCAGAATAAAACAGAATGATTTTTCTGGCTCTATTACAATCACTCTCTCACAGACAAGTGAATCAAATAATATTCTCTCAGCCTTTATGATACTTGACGAAACGACCAACGACGGAATAGTCCCTGTCCTTATTAAAGACCTTCTCGGGTCTTCTGTCTATGTCTCAGCTTACGCCTGGGTACGTAAACCGCCTGCGGGTGCTTACGGTAAAGACGATTCAAATAGGGAATGGGTTCTTGACTGCGCAAACCTTGACATTTTTCACGGCGGAAACCCTGACTTTCAGGGATAACGCTTAAACGTATAATACAAGCCTTTACTCTTCTGTAAAGGCTTGATAACATTTTCTGGAGGTAGTAATATGGCTAAGATAACACAAGTAAAAGAAACATACGATAGTGAAAAAGAAGAAGTAAAACTTTCATGCACTCTATTCCCTGCCCGTAAAGGTTTAAGATTACAAATAAAACTTGTAAACTTAATGCTCCCTTTATTAGGCGCGGCCGGTTCCCTCAAAAGTAAAGACAGTGAAGACAATCCCGAAAACAATGAGTTACTTACGCAATTAATGAGAAACCCGGACATCATTAAAAATATAGTCAATGCTTTACTTAATGCGCTGGACGAGAAGAAAACGGTAGAACTTATACTGGAGCTTCTTAACATGACACGCTTTAACGGTAAAGAACTGAACAAAGAACCTATTTTCGATGTGTGTTTCCAGGGAGAGTATAAGCTTTTATTTGAATGTTTATATTTCGTTGTTGAGGCGAACTTTAAATCTTTTTTCGGCGGGGGAGGTATTGGGAGCCTCTTAGAAAAATACCTTCCAGTAAAGGGGGAGGAGCGGGAAGCCTCACAGATAAACAGCAAGGAAAGTTAAATTTAATTCTTGACAGTATAGGGAGTGAGTTGAAAGAGGAGTGGCCTATCTGGAGGGTATGGTTAACAGGTAAAGAATCTTTCGAGGTTATTATAAGCGACTGGACTTTTGACGATTTGGTAAGAGCTAATACAGTACTTGACATACAAGAAGCTATCAACGAGGCATTGACAGAAGAGAAATGAGAGAACATGAATAACTTAGTTATAACTTTCGGAGCTACTGTAATAGGGGCAGTTATTGGAGCCTTAATTTCCTTTTTCATAACAACCTTATCCCAGCGTAAAATGTTCACAGATATTTCACAAACTATGATTGACGTGCATGTAAAGATAGCTCACCAACACGATATGGAAGACTTAATTAAAGAACATGAAAAAGGTTGTAACGCTTCTACTGACATTACTAAATTACAGAAAGGTTTAATATTTCTCGTTGGTCAATTAGGTGGTGACCCGAAAGATATAGGTCTATTATGATAATTCAGGAATTAATAAATTTAATTGGTTTTAAAGTTAATAAACAGCAGTTTAAAAACACAGAGGCTGTTTTTGATTCTATGCTGTCAAAGATGGAGCGTAGAGGTAAACAGGCCTCACTGTTGATAACATTACCGATACTCGCTATAGGCGGCGCCATGTTAAAGGCTGCCTCTGACGGTCAAGAAACGAGAAATCGCTTTCGTCAAGTATATGGTGATCTCGCAGACGACGCGGATAAATGGAGTGAGAATTTTGCGGAAAGCTTAAAAAGGTCAGACGTAGGTATAAAGGATTCATTGGCTAATTTCCAAAGTTTGTTCGTAGGTCTTGGGGCGGGTAATAAAGACGCTTTCGAATTCTCACAACGTTTACAGAAACTTGCTGTGGACTTTTCAAGTTTTCAGAATTTAAAACCTGAAGAAACTAACCAAAGATTTATTTCCGGTTTGTCAGGATCAACCGAAGTATTTAATAAATTCGGAATAGATTTAAAAGCTGGCGCTCTCGGACTTAAAGCGGTAGAAATGGGAATGACCAAATCAGTCGCTAAAATGACTGAGCTTGAAAAAGCTACCCTACGTTTACAAATAATAGAGGACACTATGTCCCGTCAAGGCGCTGTCGGTGATGCTATCAGAACCCTTGACGATTTCGCGAATATATCAAGGTCGGCAATAGATCAAGTCATAATATTAGCTGAGTCTTTCGGTAAACTGTTAATACCTGTAGCTGAGAAAGTTTTAAGGGTGTTCGTATCTATATCAAATTACCTTTCTAAAAACCTATCTCCTGAATTAAGAGGGATTATTTTAGTATTTATGGGGCTCGCCGCTGTTGTTGGCCCTTTACTTATAGTACTTACTATGGTTGTTAAAATAGGTATGGCTGTAAAGTCTGTGTTACTATTAATGAACGCGGCGGCCGCGAAACAGAGTCTAACCTTGGCTTTACTTATAGGTAAATATCTCTTATTAGCTGTTGTTATGGGCGCTGTTTTAGTGATAACAGCTTTACTTATGGAAGATATACTAAAGTATAACAAAGGCCAGAAGTCAGCTATAGGCGCTATTATAGAACGTCTCAAGGTATTAAATGATAAATTAAAAGCTATGGGTGTATTTACTCTTGAGTTATTAGGTAAAATGTTTACTGACATTAGCGAAATGTTTGACGGTTTAATTGAATTTATCGTAGGCCTTTTATCAGGTAAATTAAAATTCGCCTTTAAAGGTTTATTTAAATCAGTACTTAATATGACACAGTTATTAAGTAAAAGTATTTTAGTAGCTTTACAACCGATAGTGGACGTGTTCAACCTTATAGCTAAGACAAAAATAAATCTTAACGATTTAACCACGAATAAAGACGGGACGCCTGGAGGCGCTTCACACAATATAGGTAAACGTGCAGCAGAACTGCTTAAAACAACGCCAGCGCTTTATGGCAGTGACGGCGCATTTCATAATATAGGACAGCGTGCGGGCGCGGCTTTAAAGGATAGAATAACCACCATACAAAAAAACTTTACTATACAGATGAACAATACAATAGAGGTCCCAGCCGGTACACCTGAAACACAGAAAGATTTTCTGGAGCAATCCGCAGAAACATTATACAGAAATAATTTAGACCGCTTGTCAAGAGAGCTTGTAAACGCCTCACCGGAGACTGAATAAAATGGCACTAAGTTTAATTATAAACAGATTTGATCCGTATACTATAGAAGAGTTAGAAATAGACACCGCCTTAACTGAGGTACATACATACGGTAATTTAGTTACCGACTACCCTATAGAGGACGGCTCAGATATTAATGATCACGTGAAAAGAGAGCCTGAGAAATTAATGATTGAGGGTATAACCTCAAATACACCTATTGAATTCTTTAGTGGAACGTTAACTCGTTTCGTTAGAGGTGACTTTACGAATAGGGCGCAATTAGCTTTTAATACCTTACTCGGATACGCCGGGTACTCAGTACCTAAACAGGTAGGTCGGACACCTGAAAGAGTAACAGAAGCGAAATTACTATCCATAGTCACCGGTTATAAAACGTATACGGATATGATTATCACACGACTAACTTTTCCCCGGGGACCTTTATCCGGGGACGCTGCGAAGTATACTGTAGAGTTTAAAAAGATTAAAAAAGTCCAGGCAAAAACAGCCCAAGTAATAGACCTTGACGATAGGAAAGCGGACAATATAAAAGAGCAAGCGGCGAACACTGTTAATACCGGGAAAAATACGGTTGAAAAAGTGGATGACTCATCATTCCTTTACAAAGCGGCTACGTCCTTAAGGGACGCCTTAACTACAAAGGTAGGTCAATAATGGTCACAATACCTATGAAAGACTTTTCATCATTCAAACAAGAAATCACTCTTGACAATGTACCGTACATTTTCTTTTTCAATTGGATTTCGAGAGATGGGTTTTACACTTTTGATATGAACGATAGAGAAGGGAATACCTTAATCGCTGGCGTAAAGTTATTAGTAGACTTTGAATTTATTTCACGATACCCGGATAGAGGCCTACCGCCTGGAGAACTTTACGTAATTGACCAAACAGGTAACAGCGATAGGATAGGTAGGTACGACTTTGTAAACGGAAGGTTGAGTTTAATTTACATAACAGAAGAAGAGGTATTAAGTGGCCTTATTTAATAGGGTAGCCTCTCTAACTGTAGGTAAGGCGGGCGCTGTAGGTTTACAGTTTTCAGGTTTCCGTATCTTGTTTGATATCAGTAAGACAAGTTCAACGGAACCGAATACAGCTAATATACAAGTATTCGGCTTAAGCTCGGATACCAGAAGTAAAGTATCTGAGGAAGATCAAATTATTGAAATTAAAGCCGGTTACGTAGAAGACTCGGGGGAAGAGATTCTTTACATTGGAGACGTTAATAGAGTAGGTAATTCGTTTCCACGCCCTGACGTAGTTACTAATTTTGAATGCGGTGACGGTGAGAAATTTTTAAATAATACTAAAATATCTACATCATTTAAGCCAGGCGCATCCGTAAAGCAAATAATAAAAGACATAACGAAAAAAGCCAGTATAGCTTTAAAAACTAATTTAAATTTAATAAATATAAAAACTTTCACGTTTAATAACGGTTTCAGCTTCACAGGTATGTATAAGAAGTTGCTTGATAAATTAACAGATACCGGGGATTTATCATGGTCGGTACAAAACAATGAGTTGAAATTTTACCCTAAGTCGGATAGCGATTCATCTACCGCGATAGTGATAAACTCCACTTCAGGTTTAATCGGTAGCCCTGAAAAAATTAAAATTAAAGAGGGTAAAAAAACAAGTAAGAAAGAGATTGACGGCTGGAAAGTTAAGTCATTGCTACAGCCGAAAGCTGAGCCAGGCGGCAGTATCCTACTGTCAAGCCGGGATGTGGGCAACAATAAGCAGTTTAAAATCTACAGTGTTAGCCACTCTGGTGATACTGACAATGGGGAGTTTAAAACTATTATGGAGGTTATAGAAAAATGAGTGATATAGAAGGAACACCGTCTTTTCATGAGGCCTTGAAAACTGTTTTTAATTCCTTTCTTGGTGAGGAAATAAATACATGTCTTCCCGGTATCGTTGACAGTTACGATAATACAAAACAAAAAGCTACTATCACACCAGCGATCAGTAAGAAATTTCTTGACGGTGAGGTATTGTCTTATAAACCTATAGAGAATGTACCCGTACTGTTTCCAGGCAGTACGTCAACAAGTATTACATATCCTATAGTAAAAGGTGATATAGTACTGTTAATATTCAGCCAAAGAGCTATGGAGAACTTCCTTGATAAGGGGGAAATAGTTGAACCAGGCGATAGAAGGAAATTCGATATTACCGACGCTATAGCTATTCCCGGTTTTATGACTTTTAATAAAGACTCTAAGTCAACTAATAATGAGGATTTGGAGATATATCACGAAGGCGCCTTTATCGCTATTAAAAAAAATAAAGATATTGTTTTACAAAACGATAATTGTATATTAATAATGAATAATCAAAGCGGTCAATTAGATATCAATAATGGTAATTTAACGGTGGAATCATAATGAGTGAGAAGATAGCAGTTTCTAATAATAATTTTGAGATAGAAATAACGCCGGCACTATCTCCGTCACCTGCTATCGCTACACCGAACAACGGCACGGCTACCCCAGCGAGCCCCGCCGCGTTTGGTGTAAACGATTGTAAAGTTATTGAGGATAATAATTGTAAAGTACAAAACGATAAAATATTAGTTGACAAGATAGAAAATAAAAGCGTTATACCCGCGCAAGGCGCTCAAATAGATTTTAGTTGTGCGCCTTTAAGTGTGTCTCCGTTTACTTTTGTGCCTGACGGTTCGTATGTAATCCCGGCCACCGCGTTAAAAGTAAAATGTTCAAGTATAAAAGTTATGCGTGAGGGTGACATAACATTAATACCGTGCATATGCGGGGGCTTAGACAGTACAACACCTGTTAAGGTCGCATTCACTGGGAGTTGTATGATTAAGATTAGTAAAGCTGGTCAAGACGTAACGGAAGGGGAATAAGATGCCTTTAGATATTAAACTTGGTGAGACGTCTCACGATTTAGAATTTGAAAATTTTGATTTATCACTTGTAAAGGATTTAGATTATCTTATACAAAAGGTAAAAATAAAACTTATGATGTTTTATAAAGAATGGTTCTTAGATACTAAAGTGGGTATGGACTATTTTAATGTTATATTCGGGAAAAAAAGAAACTTGAATATGATTGACAATTTAATTATCTTGACAATAACGGAAGTAAAGGAAGTTACTGAAATTCTGGAGTACAGCTCAGAATTTGATAGAGCCTCCAGAAAATTAACAGTGACTTTTAAAGCTGACAGTATTTACGGTACTTTTAGTTTAGATGAAGGGTTGACAATATGACATACGGAATAACTTCAAACGGATTCAATTTAAAACGTCAGCCGATAATACAGGCTGAAATGGAGCAGGATTTTAGAGATACTTTTGGGGATGTTGACACCTCACCGGAAAGTGTTATAGGTCAACTAATAGGTATATTCTCAAAGCCTCATACTGATGTGTGGGAGCAGATGGAGAACGTTTACTTACAACAATCGCCTGTAAATGCTGAAGGCCTTAACCTTGACTATTTGTTGGCGTTAAACGGTTTGAGGCGTTTGGCCTCTTTGTCAACTATAGTCTATGTCGGATTAGCCGGGACACCTGGCGCTATTATACCGCAGGATACTATAGTAAGCTCTACGACTGAAGGAGACACTTTCACGCAAAATGTAGACGTCACTATTACAGATCAGAATCAAATACTATTATATGTCAGAGTAGACCAGGCCGTGGATGGCGCTACTTATACAATTAACATAAACGCCACGCCTTACACTATCGCAGCGCCTCCAGCCACTACGGTTGAAATCATAGCCGGCTTATTGACAGATGAGATAAATGCAGATCTCGGCGCGGATGTTATAGCCACTCTTTCCGGTGACTCTGTAAAGCTTGAAACTAAGAGCGCCTCATTCAATACTACATTGACAGGTGATATGACTTACTTTACACCTGCGATTTACCAGTCGACGGAAAAAGGTGAAATACTGGCTATTACTAATACTCTTACAGTTATAGACACGCCCACCACAGGCCTTGACGAAGTGCGGAACTTTGAGGAAGGCGTCAAAGGCAGGGGAGTAGAGGAGGACCCGGAGGCCAGAATAAGAAGGGAACAGAGTTTGCAAATCTTAGGAGCCGGCACACTTCCCGCAATGGTTGCCCGCGTTCAAAGAGATATAACAGGCGTAACGACTGTGCGCGGTTTCGAGAACAGGGAAGACTATACGGTTGACGGAAGAGAACCACACAGTTTTGAGCTTGTAATAGTCGGAGGGGATAACCAAGAAATAGCGGATCTAATTTGGGAGATTAAACCGGCCGGAATACAAACAATAGGTAACGTTAACGGGGGCGCTGGGATAGAGATTATTGACGGTAACAGTGATTCACAGTTCATGCACTTCTCAAGGCCTATTGATCAGTACGCACATATACAGGCTATCTTATCTATATATGATGAGGAAACCTTCCCTATCGACGGAATCATTCAAGTGGAACAGGCTATACTTGATTACGGTAATGAATTTACAATAGGTCTTGACATATTACCGCAACGATTCTTAGTCCCTATCTTTACAGTACCGGGAATTGAAAGTGCTGTCGTATCCGTTGACGCTACTCCAGCGCCTGGGGACGCTCCGGTATATCAGACAACGCCTTTCGAAATTGATGAAACAGAAATAGCCGTTTTCGCGGCTTCACGGATAACCGTAACTATTGCACCATAACAGAGGATTGACAAAATGAAAAGTATGTATATTGTAGGTAAAAAAGATGGAGAAGCTTTAATACAGACGTCCGGTATTTATTACACTAAATGCCCGCCTAATACAGATATATTGACAAATATTAAAGCAGCTCATGGCGGTAAAGATGAGGACTATTTTATTTATCACGTGGAAGATGAAGCAACCCAAGATAGGATAATGAATGGCGACTCCTATTCTTTACAATGGGATATCGGATCCATATTAGGTGTAGACTTTACCTCTGAAGACTCGAAACGGTTTATATCATTCGAGATTAACAGGGATTGGGTTGTACGTGACGGTGTTGATACAATAGAAATGATTGCTAAAATTTTATTACCTGACGGTAAAACCGTGGATGATGAATTTAATGGATCCATTAATATGCCTGTTACAGCGCCCTACAACCCCTTAACTATAAGAGGTATGTTCATCAATGGTGTAATGTCACGGGACTTTATGCCTGAGTCGTTAGGCCGATACACTTACCCGTCCAACCCTGTAAGAATCGGGGATTTAAAAGTTAAAAATCAAATTAACATAGACGCTATTTTTGAGGTATAAATATGTCTTTACAAATAGAGAGTAAACAAAACGGTGTGAGTGTTGTCACGGCCGGCCAATTAGCTAAAGATATAACTATTCTTAGTGTAGTGGCTGCCCAATCCGTCGTATTAATACAGGTTAAAGCTAACGGCGTTTCACAGACAAACGGTAGTCCCGGACTATTCACAGCACAGATAACATCCTCAACTAATATATACATTGAAAGAGCTGTGACAGGCGGATGGTCTTGCGAAATATACTGGCAAGTAATCGAATTCAGTTCTGACGTATCTGT
>QNDS01000079.1 GCA_003644925.1 Candidatus Fermentibacterota bacterium | reverse complement strand
TGTCCCTTCCACAGAGAGAAGAGCCCATCATTCTTTGTTTCACCGGAAAGGCAGATGTATCACTGTTTCGGGTGTGGGGCCGGGGGAGACATATTCTCATTTCTTATGAACTACCTCAGCTTCTCGTTCACAGAAGCAGTGGAGGAACTGGCAACCGAAGCCGGTATTAAACTGGAAAGAACCGGAAGAGATACAACCAGAACCGATATATTCAGAGAGATCCTTGCCGAGGCGCAAAAATACTATAGAAAGCAGCTTTCGAGGAAGACTGGAACTGTTGCGAAGGATTACCTCGAAGGACGGAAATTATCCCAGCAGGTCATTGAAAAACTCGGTATCGGCTGGGCGCCCGATGAAGGCGGATTGTCTGCACACCTTCGCGGGAAAGGATATTCGGAAAGCCAGCTTATTGAATCGGGTGTAGCTCTGCAATCCACAAGGGGCAGTGGAATATACGATAGATTCCGGGGGCGAATACTGTTCCCGATATCTGACAGACGGGGCAGAGTAATAAGTTTTGGCGGCAGATTGATCAGGAAATCCGCAACTGGTGCTCCGAAGTACGTTAACGGTCCCGATTCACCCATTTACAGAAAAGGTGATTACCTCTACGGTTACAGAGATGCCGCCCGGGCATCACGTGATCTGGATATGATAATTCTCGTTGAGGGCTACTTCGATCATGCCCGATTTGTCGACGCTGGGTTTGAATGTGTCGTAGCAACTTGCGGAACAGCCCTTACATCCCCTCAGGCCCGCCAGATGGGAGCTCTCGCCTCTGTTTACATCTGCTACGATGGCGACAAAGCCGGTCAGAGGGCATCTGTAAAAGCAGCTGAAGTTATTCTTGAGCAGGGATACCTCCCCGGTATTATCGCTATTCCCCGGGGACAGGATCCGGATGATTACATACTCGAGAATGGAAGAGAATCAGTACTTGAACTGATTTCTGCTGCTGATGACCCGATCAGATACGCGCTTGAGCTGCTTGGCGGCTGGTCTTCGGTCAGGGGTTCGGAGAAAAAGGTGAAAGTTGTGAAGAGGCTTGTCGAGATCGCTGCCAGCGCAACCGAGCCTGTTATCAGGGAGACCATGATCAGAGAGATTTGTGAACAGACCGGTTATTCCATGAGAACGCTGGAGCTTGAGATCGAAGAAGGGGAGAGCAGATCAAGAAAACCGCGTATGGGGAAACTCAAGGAGATTGAATTGAACACGTGGGACAGCAGGATTATCGGTTCAATTCTCCTTTCACCTTCCGGGCTTGCAGAACCGCTCATAGATTTTGTCGAGGAGGATGACCTCCGCAGTGTATCCGGATGCGGGATACTCAGAGAGATAAAAAAGCAGGCTGATTCCGGCATGGATAGATTCCAGCTTTCACTTCTTGAGGATGACGACAGAGCTGCCTGCACTAGATTACTGGTAGACTATCCTGAACAAACTGGGAAAAATGACATTGACAGGCTGATGAAAACCGTTAAAAAGGAGAGGCTTCAGGGGGAGTGTAAACGGTTGAAATCGAAGCTGGTTTCAGAAAAAGATAAAGATAATCAGGAGCTGCAGCGAAAGATCATCGAAATTGAGAAAAAACTTATAAACATGTAAGGGGTCTCTATTTCCGGTTGTCGAAAAAATCGTGATTGCTCATCAAGTACTATTTTCTTCCGGGAGCTTGACGTAGTTTCTCCAATGTCAGCGGAGGAGGAGAATGATCTGATCACAGAGCAGGAAAAGATAAGATGCAATATGCTTGAATCCATCCTTTCCATTAAGCTTGGCCGCGATCAGTTCTTCGAGCCGTTCTGCACACTGCTGAATGGAGATATCCCCGGCAGGAGAATAATTGATGAATCCTTCTGGGGTATTGTCAGCGGTCGTCTGCCCGATTCGGGGAGAAACGAACTGAGGGAAATTCTTGGTAACATGAAAAGCCGTTACCTTAACCGCGATTCAGTGCGTGCTCTTCATCTTCTGTGGCATACAGTTGAGAACATCGGAAGTGAACTGTTTTGCGGGATCGAGAGCTGCAGAAAGCTGCTGAACCGGCGTATGAGTCTGGTGAATACTCTGGAGGGTAATACGATTCCCCCCGACAGGAAAGTACTCGATCATGAATCACTTTTAAAGCCCGCCGATCAGAACAGTTATCGAGCATGGGAGCTGCACCCTCTCCTTTCATCCATCGGGAACGAACTGGATCTTATGGAGGTTTCGAGAGGCGCAAGTATTCACGAGTATTCCGTCGCCGCGAAACGTTTCCGCGAAGCCTCTCTGAAAAATGCAGATATCCTTGAACGATTCGTTGAAGCGAATCTCAGGCTGGTGGTTTCCATGGTACGGAAGTACTATCCATGCAGTATAATGGAAGAGATGGACCTTGTTCAGGAAGGATGCCAGGGCCTTATGGAGGCTGTCAGGCGTTTTGATTACAGGCGGGGATGCAAACTGTCTACTTTCGCGGTCTGGTGGATAAGACAGTACATAATAAAAGCCATCCTCCACCATTCAAGGCTGGTCAGACTCCCGGTTTCAGTACAGATAGAGGATTCTTCAATAAACAGTGCGATCGATGATTTTGTATTGCAGAGCGGTCGTAAGCCAACCCTGGATGAGCTTTCAGAATACATGGGTAGAAACAGGGATGAAATAGAACAGGTGTACATTTCTACAGCACCCCTGCTCTCACTTGACCATACAGATGGCGAACATGATGCAACTATAGCCGATTTTCTTGAGAGCCGTCTTCAGCAGCCTGATGCGGAGGCAGAGCATAACGATACAAGAGAGCGTATAAATGCTGCCCTTGCTTCTCTTTCGGATAGGGAGAAGACAATAATCACACTGCGTTTCGGACTTCTGGATGATATGCCGTGTACACTGCAGGAACTCGGAAGAATATTCGGTATCAGCAGGGAGAGGGTCAGACAGCTTGAGTCAAGAGCTCTTAAGAAGCTCAAGGGGCATGGGCTGCTTTCGACACTTTCGCAGAATGGATCGTTATGAAAACCTGGTTCTTTCTACTTCTGTCATCCGTTCTCTTATGCTCATGTTCGGGCGTGGGCAGCGACAGCCGGGAGGATAACAGATTTGTGGTTCTCGGACCGTCTCTTGTTGAGCTGATGTACGCGTCCGGTCTGGGCTCTCGAATAGTCGGTATAGACCGCTACTCAGATTGGCCTGAGGAGACCGGGAGACTGCCGCAGGTTGGCGGTTACATAGACCCCTCGCTGGAGCAGATAGCTTCACTGAATCCAACTTCAATCCACATTTCAGGTGAGAGTCCGATGCTCAGAGAACTTGCTGAAACCCTTGGAATACCCTGCTATACTTACCGGTTCGATACTCTGGCGGATGTTTTCAACTCCGTTGATTCACTGGATGCAAGGTACGGCGCACAGGCGTCTGATTTCAGGGATGAGCTGGATGAGAAACTGGATTCACTCGCAGCTAAAATGGAGAGCATTGCTCCCATTTCGGTCATGATAGTGATTTATCATGAAAGAGGTTCCTGCAGCATGACCGTTGCGGGAAGGAGTACGTTTTTCGCAGATCTTCTCTCCTCTGTTAACTGCGTCATATCCGCTCCGGGAACCGGTTCCTGGCCTCTTATATCCGCAGAAGGGGTTATTGCTCTTTCTCCGGATCATATTGTTTGTCTTTATCCTGGGGAAACGGATACGCTTGAGATCATCTCCTCCGAAAAGAACTACTGGATGGAGCTGGGGTTCGAATCCGACCGGGTACACTGTCTTTTCGAGCCGTACATCATGATTCCCGGTGGAAGGATAGGCTTGATAGCCCAGAGGATATGCGCATGTCTGCTCTGAGTATCATCAATCTGAATGCAGGTTACGGGAATAACCTGGTTCTTTCGGATATCAGCCTTTCTATCGTACCGGGTGAGATATGCGGGCTGATAGGCCCGAACGGCGTAGGGAAAAGCACCCTTCTGCGGAGCATTCTTCAGATCGGAGTTGATTATTCCGGTGAGATATCCATCTGCGGCAGCAGGCTCTCCACACTTTCCGGCAATCAGAAGGCCAGAATGGTATCCTACCTTCCTCAGAACTTCAACCCTCAGTCCCGACTGACCGTTGCCCAGACCGTTCTGCTCGGCAGGCATCCATACAGAAGCGGATGGGCTCTGGATTCTGAGGATGACCTGGAGATTGCTGAGAAATGCATGCTTGAAACGGATATATGGGATCTACGGAATAGAGTGTTTTCAAACCTTTCAGGCGGAGAGAAGCGGCTGGTTCTGCTCGCCTCGGCACTTGCACAGGAACCCGAGCTCCTCCTTCTCGATGAACCGGGTTCATCACTGGATTTCAGGCATCAGCTCAACATGTGGCTGCTGCTGAAGAAACTCTCAGGCAGAGGAATTGCCGTTCTTGTCAGCACCCACGAAGTTGCGCTCTCCGGAAGGTACCTTGATTCGGTGCTTGTCCTCTCGGATGGAAGATCCAGAGCTTTCGGAAGCCCCTCAGATGTTTTCACAACTGAGATCCTGTCGGAAGTGTTTAATGTCAATCTTCTTGTATCGCATGACACTGCAACCCGCTCCTGGGTTATCGTGCCGGAAATGAAACAATGAAAAACGGAATCGTCTCAAGGCCGTCCTCCGTATTCTGGATCCTTCTGGTACTGTCCGTGATCCTGGCTGGTGCTCTGTCACTTCTTGCAGGTCCCATGGATCATCCTCCGGAATGGGTTATCATGAGACTCAGGCTGCCGCGATTAATACTTGCCCTGCTTGCCGGAAGCGCGCTCTCCATCTCTGGTTCTATTCTTCAATCCCTGCTCAGGAACGATCTTGCAACGCCCTACACTCTGGGCATATCCGCCGGAGCCGGGCTGGTGGCCGGTTCAGTGATCGTGTCCGGGATGATCGTACCGGTTATTGGTCTTGTCGCTGCCGGAACAGCGGGAGCCCTGCTCGCGGTTGCTCTGGTGTACGCCCTGGCTTACCGGAGCAGGAGGGGTGATTACGGTCCAACGCTCCTGCTGGCCGGGATCACAATGAATCTTGTAGGTGCATCGATACTGCTCCTGTTCGAGTATTTCAGTGATGCTTCCAAGATCATGGAGATAGTACGATGGATGATGGGTGATATGGCGGTTATCGGATGGGGCAAACCTCTCTTCCTCATGCCGCCTGTGATTCTGGGAATAGTTGTAACACTTACAAGAACCGGGGTCTTAAACCAGATATCACAGGGCGATGACATTGCCCAAACCAGAGGTGTTTCGGTAAACTGGGAGCGGAACCTGCTGCTTGCTGTTGCAGCCCTTCTTGCAGGGTCAACCGTCGGGGTAGTGGGTCCGGTTGGTTTTGTGGGGCTTATGGTGCCCCATATCATGAGGAGATTCGTTGGATCCGATTACAGATACCTTATTCCGGCATCAGCGCTCGGTGGTATGCTGCTTGTCATTCTTGCTGATTCTCTTTCAAGGGTGATCATAAGCCCGGCCGAGCTTCCTATCGGCATAGTGATGTCACTTATAGGGGGTCCGTTCTTCCTGGTTCTTCTCCTCAGAGGGGATCGCTGAAAACAGAAGGATAATCCCGGCTAATTCTTGATGAAAGAGTCGAACAGGTACCTTATGTAATCAAGGGAATCATCTATGAGAAAGGGAACTGCCTTGGCGTAAGTATCCAGTATAACGATAGCGTTTACGGGAGAATCCGCCTCACTGGCTGCCCTGAGCCTCTTGGCAACCGAGTAATTCACAAGCTGAATGTTATCGTATATCCTTTTGAGTCCTTCAAGCTGAAAATCCGCTTCTCCGCCTTCCCTCTGAATAAAGTACTGTGCCAGAAGATATGTTGAAACAGCCCGGTAGACCGTTTCATCCCGGCGGGCAAGCGGAAGGTGAAAACGAGCCATCGGCTTGAAGAAATCCGTATGCGGGCAGCCGGAAGCTGCTATCAGAAGTCCCATCAGAGAACTCAGGCCCTGCTGTGCTGAGGTTTGCTGAGATATGTGTCTGCCTTCTGCTTGAACTTCGAGATGAATCATGTCGTATGAAAGCACATGATCGAAATGCTCTACGATATCAAGTATGCTCAATGCGAGAGGGCAGTACCTTTGATTCTTTGTCTCCAGTGAGCAGTTGGGACATTGATGAAAACCGAGTTCCGTCCATGATGGAGGGTTCTCAGGGATTGCAGTCAGCAGGTTGAGCTCTACAGGGTCCAGCTCAACGCGGAACTCCTCAACAGTATCATCTGACAACCGGAAACGGTATTCGATAACTACACTGTCCATAATTCCCGATCTGGTGCATGAATCCTGTGCCGGGTGCTTTGTACTACTCTTCCAGCTGTTCCTGCTCGGCTGCCAGGGAATCCTCTACAATTTCAAGATACTCAGTCCATTCTTCCCTCAGATCATGAATATTGCTGGTTTCTCTGAGGTTCCTGATGATGTACTGGGATCCGAGCATTTCATGACCGTACTGGGCTGAAATGTAAGTCAATGCCTGCATGTTCTGATCCTCGGCGGAGACCTGTCTTGAAAGTATTTCAGCGATAACACAGCTGGTTCCGGTCATGAAAGGTCCGATGACCTGGAATTCGGGGGCGATAAGTGCTGCTTCAGCGAATTCGCCGGAATAGAGAATTCCGCCTGCAGCTTCCGGATCCATTCTGGCATTAAGCCTGATCTGTGCTGATGTAAAGGATGGAAGCGAATGAACCTGCAGGGATTCAATGGAAGCGTACGCGGCCAGATTGATACCGCTTGAGTGGATATTATCGATAATCTCCTGAGCTTTACCCCGTGCAGCTTCCCTTCTGAGTGTATACATTGCTGTTTCGAACAGAAAACCGGAATCAAGGGCTTCTTCATAGATAGTAGTATCAGGCGGGAAAAATTCCAGTCTACGGACCATGGTGAACGCCGGGTAACCGCCCATGTAGGAAGGATTGAAGAATAGAGGACCCATTTCATCTGTCCAGAGAGTATCCGAAGCGAACGCTATAAGCTCTTCGGATATGACTCCTGAGAGTGGAGTGTTCTCCTCAACCAGCATTTCCCCGAAATCAACAATAATCAGGGAATCAGGAACAGCTGGAATACGTTCTGCGAGCATGTCCTCCATGCCCAGTTCCAGATCCCACATAATCCTTCTTACCGTTGAATACTGGGGAAGAACAGGTATTTCCCAGCTCTGCAGGAAGAGGGTGTCATCCTGAACTGCCGCTGAATCAAGCGCGAAAGTAACAGTGGACTCGTGGAGTGAGTCAAGAAGCAGGACATGATAGCTTCTAATGGATGGATTTCCCGAGAACACGCTGAGGAATGGTTCAGTTCTTTCTCCAGTTTCAATTCTGATACTGTCCCCGAACACTTCGGCAATCTGGGATCTCGTGGCAATTATCCGCTCACCGGGAGTTGAATAAACGAGAGAATCGATCCTGTTCATGGTGAATTCCAGATCCGAGTCCACGGGCAGAACCTGAACCGTGATATACCTTAGAAGGGAACCTGCAGGTTTGCTGAAGAATTCCGATCTGGTTTCGTAGATTTCCTGAAGATATTCTTCATCGGGCAGGGGAGGTGCAGCATTGATAACTATGTACCTTGCGGTGATCTGCCCGCGAGAATCAAGGATCAGGTAATCTACCTCTTCAAGGCTGGCCATACTGATCATCCCCGAAGCGAGAGGGAATCTGAGGGCGCTGGCGCTCATGTATGTCTGGTAGAGGTACTGCTGATACACTCCGGGCTGCTCTGATTTTATCATATCGAGGTATTCTCTTGCTGTCATTTCACCCAGGTTCTGCATGCCGATCTGTGCGATAAGCAGTTCCTCAGCCTGTTCCACAGTAAAATCCAGCCAGTTATGCTCTTTCATGTATATTCCCTGCAGCTTCTGATCGATAAGACCCTGAAAAGCCTCCTCAGATATCTGAGCGCTCATGAGAAGCATCATGGATTCGGGATCAGGGTTGCCGCTTCGCTCAAGCATTGAACGGTACTGCTGACTCCAGGATTGAAGGGCCTGCTGGTATTCATCAGGCAGAATATCTTTACCATCGACCGTTGCGATGGGACGCTGATAAGGGTTTCTGGGTGTATTGTCTCCTTCTCCCATACCCCATCTCAGAAAGATAAGGGCAACGAATATGACAATTGTAGCGATCAGGAATATCTTAGCGTTATCTCTTAACCAGGTTAACATCATTCTCCCCCGAAATTGGATTGGTTTTTTGAAGAAGCAAAAATACACACCTTCAATGCATTATGCAAGGTCTGGTAAGATATACTAATGCAGAAAAAGGCAATATGAAGATTAAGAAATACAGTGAGATGCACAATATGATCACTTCTGCTGGCGGAGGAGCTGTACTTGCGGTAGCAGGACCTGACCTCTACCAGTCTGGGCGGCTTCAGAGTACAATTATTAATAAATTCCGCCAGGAGCTGGATTACGAAATATTCAGATTCGATGCTGATGAGCTCAAAGAGGGCGATCTGAGAAGACATCTCCTTGAGAACTCACTCTTCTCCGCGGGTAGGCTGATTGTGATATCGAGTATTCACAAGCTCTGTAAAGCTGCAGAACCTGAAATGCTTGATGCAATCAAAAACGGGCTAAGTGATTCAGCTCTTTTCATGTCATCCATCAAGGTTCCAAGAGAATCCGCGATTCTCAGGAGACTGGAGAAAGCAGTGCCTGTCTATATATGCTACGAACCTTTCCCCAGGGATATGACCGCCTGGGCTTCAAAACTGGCTGCCGAGGAGAATATCAGGTTGACGCGGGATACCGTCCAGCTTCTTATAGAGTATTCGGGAAGAAGCCTCGGAAGACTGTCGGATGCCGTATCAAAACTTGCCCTTTACCATGGTCCGGAAACTCAGATCGACAGAGACAGAATGTTAGAGGTCATCTCTGGAAAGGGCGGGGCTGATGTTTTCCATCTTGGAGATATGATTTTCTTCGACAGAAGGGGGGAAGCGGTTGATGCCGCATGGTCACTTCTGCAGTACGGAGTGGAACCGCTTTCGATCATCGCGTACCTTTTCAGTTCATGGCAGAAGGTTATCCGGGCAATCGAAATAGTTGAGGGAGGTGGAGACGATCGGAAAGTATCAAAGGAAACAGGAGCGAGGTTTCCACTACTTGATAAGCTCATGAAATTCACAAGAACCGCCTGCAAGGTTGATACAGCCGTCGCTGCAGAGGCGTTCGCAGAGGCTGACCATGGGGTAAAAACAGGTGTTGACCACCTTCTGGTTTTATCGAGGTTGATCTTCACCTTGACAACCGGGCAATTATAAGCGAAAATTGAGGTTGTATTTAAAATTCAGTGAAAACAAATAGCTAATCCATCCTAGGAGGAGAGCATGGCAGAGGTACTCGAAAAAAAGATTCTGGACTTGCTTGATCGCAGGGAAGAATATGTCGGTCGCCTGAATAACCTGGAGACCATGAAACCGGATACTAATACCAGAGTGTACGAGAAGATCCGACAGGATTACAGTACCAAGCTTCAGAAGGTGCTCGAGAAAATAAACGAGCAGAGAGGCTCCCTCGAGAAGAAGGCAAAAGAGCTTACATCTCAGATCAGCCAGCAGGAAAAGACATTCACTGAACAGTCAGATCAGGTTGACGAACTTCAGATAAGAGCCAAACTTGGAGAATTCAATAATGACAATGATGACTTCAAGAATGAACTTCACCAGTCCGAATCAGACCGTGATCAGACTTCAATGTCCCTTGATAAGCTCCGGAAGGAACTGAGTGATCTAAACGGTGTGCTCAGTGACGTAGACCATGCGACCTCCGCAGGTGTTCCCGGCGTGGATGTATCGTCGAAACCAAGGACGGATACGAGCGTCTCTGATGATGTAATCGACATTGAAGATGACGAATTGATAGAAGAAGTCGCAAGCGATGATCTCGACGTGGATATCGATGACATCTCAGGTGATTCGGATGAGAACAAGTGCCCAAGCTGCGGACACGTCAACCCTCCTCATCTTGTAGTCTGTGAAGAGTGCAACGCTGAACTTGAAGATCTGGGCCAGGATCTGGACGACGAGTTCGATTTTGACGATATGGACGTTGATATCTAAACTGTCTGATAGCGATTCAAAGATATGAGGCTGCCGGGTAATCGGCAGCCTTATTTCATACACTACCTGCTGCGATGTATTGTTCAGCTATCTGCACTGCGTTAAGTGCAGCGCCTTTTCTCAGGTTGTCCGCAACGACCCAGAACTGAAGAACTGATGGGTCTCGCGGATTGTTGCGAATTCTGTCCACAATAACGATATCGGTATTTTCCACGTCAAGAGGTGAAGAGCCGTATTCCGAAACAGCAACTCCCGGGGATTCTAACAGTATTTTTACAGCCTCATTACTCTGGACAATATTATCGAATTTCACAACTACCGCTTCTGTGTGCCCCGTTCTTACCGGAACCCTTGCGGTTGCAGCGAATACCGGAAAATCCGTTCCCATTATCTTGCAGGTCTCATTCATCAGCTTGACCTCTTCGCAGCAGCAGCCGCTTTCATCAGGGGGACCGATACTGGTGATTATATTCTCATGGATACTGTCGGCAGCATTTGCAGGCAGGGTTCCATTCTGCTGCCTTTTCAACTCCTCAAGTGCGGGTGTCCCTGCGCCCGAAACCGCCTGGTATGTTGACACAGAAACCCATTCGATGTTCCCCAGCTGACGCAGAGGACTCAGAGCCACAGCAAGCTGGATGGTTGAGCAGTTGGGATTTGCAATGATATTCTCTTTTCCCGTGATAAGGTACCCGTTCACCTCAGGCACTGCAAGCAGAACATCCGGGTCCATTCTATAGGCAGAGGAATTGTCGATTACCAGCGCTCCCGCTGCAATGCTCATCGGTACCCAATTTTTTGCTATATTTGCAGAAGTGGCACCAAAGAGTATCATTCCCTTATTGATTGCTTCCGGTCTTAATAATTCAACCGGGTATTCAATGTTTCTATACCGGACGATCTTTCCTTCAGATCTGTCTGAGGCAAAGGGATGAAAAGAAACAGAAGGAAAGGAGCGATCCTGAAGCACCTTGATCATAGTTTCGCCAACGAGCCCTGTTGCTCCGACAACACCGCAAGTAACCATTGTATCACCTCCATTAACAATAACCGATACATATATGCGGCAGTTCTATGGTCAACCCTCACGTTTATTT
>QNDS01000078.1 GCA_003644925.1 Candidatus Fermentibacterota bacterium | reverse complement strand
TGCTTATCGGATCCGGCGGGGTTCTTTCTCACGCACCGAGGCGAAGCCAGGCCGCCCTGATGGTAATTGATGCCTTCCTTCCCGAAGGCATTACAATGCTCGCGGTGGATTCCATCTTCATGATGCCTCAGCTCGGTGTGCTTTCGGAGGTTCTTCCAGAAGCGGCAACCGAGGTGTTCGACAAGGATTGCCTGATCCGCCTCGGTACATGCATAGCGCCTGCGGGGGTTCTCAAGAAAGTTACGGTTCTGGCATCTGTCACTATGACAAAACAGGATGGATCTTCCATTGATCTGGAAATAGAACTTGGGAAAATGCATGTTGAACCACTTGGTGTGGGTGAGAAGGTAAACGCAGTTATCAGACCTGCTAAGAATCTGGACGTTGGAAACGGTCCCGGCAACGAATGGATCGGCGAACTTGAAGGCGGAGTTATCGGTCTCATCTTCGACGGAAGAGGAAGACCCTTTGTGCTTCCCGAAGATGATTTGCTGCGGATAGATAAACTGCAGGAATGGTCGAAGGCTCTGAATATCTATCCCGAGAGATTCATGGACCTGGAGGGAGGCGAATAATGGCATTTGCATATACACCGGGCCTGAGAGTCGCTGACTGCACATTGGTGCGCAAGGAAAGAAGACTGCCGCTTGCGGGTGAGACACTCGTATCAACTGGTGATTCAGTCACCGCTGAGACCATTGTTGCAAAGACGCATCTTCCGGGTAATGTGAAGATGCTCAATATCGCGAATGTAATGGGTCTTCCCCCCGGGGACATTCCCGAACTGCTTTTTGTTAAGGAAGGCGAGAGCATCGAGGAAAACCAGGCTCTCGGGCAGACAAAAGGTTTTTTCGGGCTTTTCAAGAACACGGTGAGATCGCCGCTTGAGGGTACGTTTGAAAGCTACAATAAAATAACCGGTCAGGCTGTTCTCCGTGAACCTCCCATCCCGGTTGCGATAGACGCCTATCTTCTGGGGAGCGTTACTGAGGTGCTTGCAAACGAAGGTGTAGTAGTTGAAGCTTACGCGACCTTCGTTCAGGGTATCTTCGGTGTCGGTGGAGAAACCAGGGGAGAACTCAAGGTACTTACAGACGGACCGGCAGATGAGCTTACAGAGGATCTTATCGATGAATCATGCAGAGGAAAAGTGCTGCTTGGCGGTTCATTCGTATCCTACACTACTCTCAACAAGGCTATAAGAACCGGGGTGAAAGCGATCATCGTCGGCGGCTTTGATGATAAAGACCTGAAAGAATTCCTCGGATACGAGCTTGGAGTTGCCATAACCGGCCATGAGAAGAAGGGGATAACCCTTGTTCTGACGGAAGGTTTCGGAAGGATGACCATGGCCAGCGAGACTTTCAAACTGCTGAAATCCCGCGAAGGTCTGCTTGCAAGCGTGAACGGCGCCACACAGATAAGAGCTGGCGTCATGCGTCCTGAGGTTGTTATTCCGCTTGAGGGAACTGAAATGGAAAAGAGTTCAGGTAAGTCTGCAGGCGCTATGGATATAGGCTCTCCCGTGCGATGTATCCGGGCTCCCTACTTCGGAAAGCTCGGTACTGTTGAAGCTCTTCCTGCCGAGTTGCAGGTTCTTGATTCAGAAGCTAAGGTAAGGGTTCTTGATGTAAAATTCGATAATGGAGAAATCGTTACAGTTCCGCGGGCCAACGTGGAGCTTATAGAGGAATAATATTGTATTTATCAATCTATTAGTGAAAGAAGGATGTGCCCTGGTATCGACCGGGGCACTTTCTTATCACAGGTAAGGAGGGAGTATGAAGAACCTTTCGGCCTTTATGATTTTCCTGCTGTTATTCGCAGCGGGAGCAACCCTGGCCGATAGCACAGACCCGCCCGAGAGTGTTGTAACAGAGGCTGCGGAGGAACTGGAAGTTATCAGTGCGGTTGGTCTTGAGGCCTCGGATACAGAGGAGGATGCGGGCGGTTCAGTCAGTCTGACATGGCAGATGGAGACCGTTGGTTCCGATCCCGATTCACTCGGGGTCATAAGGAGCGGTCCCGAAGGAGAAGAGCTTATCACCACACTGCCGGAGGGAACGGTCATGTACACCGATCAAACGGTGGACAACGGTACTGAATACAGCTACTGGATAGTATCCTATTCCGGAGGGTACGTTCAGGCCAGTTCGGAAGTTGCTGCAGCAATACCTTCCGCCCAGTGGATATACAGGGGCCGCATCGGTATGCTGATCATTCTCTCCCTGATGGCCGGCGTTATCATTTACTTTATCGAAAGCGGTAAGAAGGGTAAGGAACTCTTCATTCGAGAAATCGCCGGACTCGCGGCGGTTGATGATGCGGTTGGACGGGCAACCGAAATGGGAAAACCTGTACTTTACATACCGGGCATTATGGACATGGACGACATCCAGACCATAGCCAGTATGGTGATACTTGGCAGAGTTGCAAGGAAAACAGCCGAGTACGGTTCTGCTCTTCTTGTTCCCACTAGCCGGAGTGTTGTCATGAGTGTTGCTCAGGAAGTGGTAAAAGAGGGATACATACAGGTTGGAAGACCGGACGCATATAATAAGGAAAACATACAATACCTTACCGATGATCAATTCGGATATGCGGCTGGAGTGGACGGTATAATGGTTCGGGAAAAACCTGCGGCAATATTTCTTCTCGGTACATTCTACGCTGAGAGCCTTATCCTTGCTGAAACAGGCAGGAGTGTGGGCGCCATACAGATAGCCGGAACGGCGATGCCGAGTCAGATACCGTTCTTTGTAGCTGCCTGCGATTATACATTGATCGGTGAAGAGCTGTTCGCAGCCAGCGCCTACCTGTCCCGGGAGCCAAAGCTTCTCGGAAGCTTAAAAGGACAGGATGCGGCGAAGCTCTTCTTCATGATACTTATAGTAGTCGGTGTTGTCTCTGCCACCATTGGAGATTTCTGGTCTCCGCTCAAGAGCGTCGCGGAATTCCTCCGCAGGCTCGTAACCGTGAATTAGGAGGCTGGAATGAGACTGGTAATACCGCTGGCGATAACATTTACCGCCGGTATGATCATGATCCTGAATTTCTTCGTACCTCATCAGCCTTTCAAATTTCTGGGGGAGAACCTTCAGGAATGGTACATGATCGTCGCTTCCGGAGCTATCTTCCTTGGGGTTATGAACCTGATGCACGTTCATACCAGAAAGATAAGACTGAAGCGGAAAAACTGGAAATACAGCCCTGTAACCATAATCGGTTTCCTGCTGATGCTTGTTACTGGATTGATTTACGGAGTAGCGGAGAGCAAGCCGTTCGATTACCTTTTCATGAATATGGTCGCACCTATGGGAGCTACTATGTTCAGTCTGCTTGCGTTCTTCGTGGCCTCCGCCGCTTTCAGAGCTTTCAGAGCATCCAACTGGAGGGCGACCCTTCTGCTTACATCGGCTTTTCTTGTCATGCTGGGTCAGGTTCCCATCGGAGCGATGATCTGGGATAAAATACCCCTTGCCAAGGTCTGGCTTATGTCAATTCCCAATACGGCAGGACAGAGGGCTGTGATGATCGGTGCTGCCATGGGGGTTGTGTCCACCTCGCTCCGCATGATCTTCGGGATCGAGCGCAGCTGGCTGGGGGGTGCTGACTGATGGCTGATTTTTATGAAAAACTGGGAAATCTCGATAGAAGGATAATCTTCGTTCTTATCGCCCTTTCGGTGATGATCCCCATAATATTCAATATGGTTTTTCCCAATCCCGTGGGCGCCGAACCCAGCAGGGATATGTTCGATTATGTAGATGCCCTGCCGGAAGGCTCGAATGTGCTTCTAAGCTTCGATTACGATCCTTCCACGATGCCTGAGCTCCAGCCCATGGCAGAAGCTATAGTACTGCATCTATTTCAGAAGAACATAAATGTCGTTGGTATGGCTCTCTGGCCGCAGGGTGCCAGTCTTGGGCAGGATGCCATGTCAAGTATGGCGGACAGCCTTGGAAAGGTTCAGTTCGAAGACTGGGTAAACCTGGGTTACAAAACCGGAGGCGGTGTGATGATAGTCCGCCTCGGCTCCAGCATGAGCGCTGTTTTTCCGACTGACAGGGACAACGTCCCCTGGTTTGAGATCCCGATGCTGAGGGGTATCAGCACTCTTGAAAGCTTCTCGCTCATCATTTCGCTGTCTGCCGGCGACCCCGGTATCATTGCATGGGTCATGATGGCGGGTGACAGGTTCGGAGTCCCGATAGGAGGCGGATGTACCGCTGTCAGCGCACCGACATTGTACACCTATCTTCAGACAGGTCAGATGGTGGGGCTTCTCGGCGGTCTCAAAGGAGCAGCCGATTACGAAACACTTGTCGGGATTGTGGACGGACAGGCTGTCAGAGGGATGGCTCCGCAGTCCGTAGCCCATGTTGTAATAATGCTGTTCATAATAATAGGTAATGTTGCCTACTTCTCGCAGAGGAAGAAAGGAGGGGTGAAATGAATTGGGAAATACTTGGTATCTGGCTTGGAGCCATGGTAACGCTATGTCTTTACAGCTTCCTCTACCGTGATAACCCCTTCTACAAATTCGCGGAACATCTCTTTGTCGGCATGAGCGCCGGCTACTGGGTCATCTACAATATAGAGAACGTTCTAATACCCAACTGGTGGCAGAACATGGTTCCTCCCGAAGGCGGGTTTAACTGGATCTGGCTGATCCCCGGGGTATTCGCCCTTTTCATGATTGCGCGGATAATTCCAAAAACAGCGGGTCTTTCCAGACTTTCTCTGGGAATGATAGTCGGCGTGGGAGCCGGACTGAATATGGTCAGCTTCTTCCAGACAAATGCACTGGCTCAGGTGAAGGGGACCATATTCTCTGTAGCCTCGGGCGGTGTGTGGAGCATTTTCAGCAGCCTGGTTCTGGTTGTCGGTGTTGTGAGCGGTCTGGTTTATTTCTTCTTCTCAAAAGCACATACCGGTGTGGTGGGAAGGACCGCTAATGTTGGAATAACTATACTGATGGTCGCGTTCGGAGCCAGTTTCGGGTACACTATTATGGCACGCCTGAGCTTGCTCATCGGAAGATTCCAGTTCCTGCTTGAAGACTGGCTTCCGACAATTCCGCGTTTGCTGGGATTGGGCGGCTGAAATCTGTCGTAGACCGGCTTGACGGGGCGCAAAGCCGGTCTTATGCTTTATTCAGATGGTATGTAACTCACTGAGGAGGTGTATTCTCAGAACTGTTCTAGACTGTAATAAATAGCGTAACACCAAAGGTTTGCACAGCTCTTGAATAAGCAAGAAGGAGGTGTCGTGAAATTGCTTTTTCACAGCTGAAGAATATTTTATCCGCATCATAGGTTGCGGACAGAAGAAAGGAGCTACAGCGGTGCGTAGAAAAGCAATGATAATGTCTTTTGCACTTGTGCTGTTCGTGGCTCTGTCAGTAACGGCAGGCACTACTGGGAAAATTGCCGGAAGGGTAACCGATACTTCAGGTAACCCACTGATAGGTGCCACCGTTATGGTCGTGGGAACTTCCTACGGCGCAATGACGGATGCTAACGGAGAGTATTTCATTATCAACCTTCAGCCCGGTATTTACACAATATCGGCGACCATGGTTGGTATGAGTGAAAAGATTGCAGATGGAGTAGCGGTTGTAGTCGACCAGACTTCTCCAATGAATTTTTCCCTTGATAACGCTACTGTCGGAATAACATACATGACGGTATCTGACTCAAGAGGAATGATCGAGATGGGCGCCACAGAGACGTTTCATGTGGTAGGACGCGAAGAGATCAAAACCCTGCCGGTTTCGGGTATCGCCGATGTGGTGAACCGTCAGGCGGGAGCCACCGACCGCGGCGGGCTTCACATGAGGGGCGGACGCTCCGGTGAAGTCACCTATATGGTTGATGGTGTTGCCCAGGTAGATCCCACAAGCAGATTCTTTTCCAGCAGCATTCCCATGTCCGGTGTTGCCGAGACTTCCATAATAAGTGGTGGTTTCGGTGCCGAATATGGTAATGCACAGTCCGGTGTTGTAAACATCATTACCCGCGAAGGCGGGCGTGATTACACCGGTTCTGTAAACTGGAACGGTAACAACTGGGAAGAACTGGGTCTGGCCAGCGACTGGCACTGGGGGGGAATTAACCCCGTAGAGCCGGACAGTGGCTGGAGATGGAGCAATGTATCACCATTCTCAGAAGCAAGGACAAACCTTGAAGCTACAATTGGCGGTCCTGAGCCGTTCACTTCTTACCTTCTGCCTGCAATAGGGCTGGATATCCCCGGAGACATGCGCATGTTCTTCTCCGGTGAATACCTCCAGACCGGCGGCGGCGAAGATGGAAGGTATGCCTACCAGTTCAACGAATGGCAGACCACCCTGACAGGTAATCTGAAACTGACATACAAGCCTAACCCCAAGACCAAGATCAACCTTACAGGCTACCTTATGGATAGCACCTGGGGTTGGACATCATGGGCATGGCACAAGTACGAAGTACCGTATGTCAGAGAAGATTCCTCAGTGGTCTGCGGCGAGGACATCCTCTGGGGATTGCCGACATTATTCCGGGAGAACTACAGCTTCGGTGCCAGTATCACCCAGACACTGAGTGACGCCACTTTCATGGAGATAAGGCTTAACCAGTTCCAGACAGCCAGAGATTACAAGATCTACAATCATCCCGATGACACTCTCAACACAACAGAATTCTACGGAGAGGATTTCACCTGGGATGACTGGCAGGCCATCACCCCTACAAGAATTCTTGATACCGACGGATTCTACAGGACGGGAAGAAACAGGAGCGCCTGGGGTGAGCGGAGAAGCACGATCTCAACATTCAGAACCGACATAACAAGTCAGGTCAATCAGCAGCATCAGCTGAAGGCCGGTATTGAGGTTAAGTACTACGATGTATTTAATTACTATATCGACCTGGCATCGGGCGGAAACGTATATGCCGGAAGGTATCACGTTTTCCCTAATGCCGGCGCGGCTTACATCCAGGACAAGATGGAATACAGGGGAATGATAGTCAACGCCGGTCTTCGCTTCGACTATTACGATTCGAACTTCGATGACTACCCCGCTGATATTACCGATCCTATCAATTCAGGTACACAGCCCGGAGATCCCGACCACATCAAAAACCCTATAAGCGTTCCCATCAAATACCACCTGAGTCCCAGAATAGGGTTCTCCCACCCGATCACCGATCGCGATGTACTGCACTTCACATACGGTCACTATTTCCAGACCCCTGAATTCAACGACATGTTCAGCGGTTCGAATTATGACCTTTCCGGCGCATTCCCTATCGTGGGTAACCCGGACCTCTCTGCCGAGGAAACGATTTCTTACGAAGTCGGTGTGAAGCATATGTTCGATGATATCACAATGATGGATGTGACCGGTTACTACAAAGACATCACAGGCCTTCTTGATATGCAGAACAACTTCTATTCTGCAATCGATGCCTATGATCTTTATATCAACGGTGATTACGGAAACGTCAGGGGAGCCGAGTTCAGTCTGGTCAGGCGCCCCAGCGATTTCTGGTCAGGAAGCATCAACTACACGTACTCAGTCGCAATGGGAAAAAGTTCCTCAGCGACTCAGAACTACACCTACGTGTGGGCGAACTGGATCATCCCCAAGAAGGAATCTCCTCTTGACTGGGATGAGAGACACCGCGTTAACGCAGAGCTTGATTTCCGTATTCCCAGGGGTGAAGGACCAAGACTTGGCGACACTCCTTTCCTTGAGGGATTCGGTGTTCATGTTTCCTGGACCTATGGAAGCGGGTTCCCCTACAGCCCGGCCAACCAGGGAACTGCTCAGCCGATGATTAACAGCAGTCGATATCCCTGGACCACGATGACCACCCTGAAAGTTAACAAAACTTTCTGGATAGGTCCCGTAATCCTTGATGCCTACTGCCAGGTCAACAACCTGTTCAACAGGCATAATATTCTTGCTCTTGATCCTGCATGGTACGATGCGGATCAGGACGGCGACGGTGAGCCAGATCACGATCCTACAGGTCAGATGGACGATCCTTATGTATTCAGCAGACCCCGCATGTTAAGGTTTGGCCTTGGATTTGAATGGTAGATTGAATTCTTCAGTTCGGTAGCAGTTGAAAAACTGCTACCGAACCAAAGAAGAAGGAGTGATAATAGATGCGAAAATTCCTGCTACTGTTCCTCGTGCTTTCTGCCGCCTTATGGGCACAGCCCGGGGAACCCGGTTCCGATGCCCCCGCAGGTGAAGAAACCGCGGAGGTAACGGAAGAGCAGACCGAACCGGTAGAAGAAACCATTGAGGAGACGATTGTTGAAGAACCAATCGAGGAAACTCATGAAGGAGAGGAGGTAGAACGGGCACAGAGCGCCAGTATGGATCTGAAGGATCTTTTCATATCGGGCGGACCCTTCATGTACCCCCTTCTGCTTGCTCTTCTTATTGGTATTGCCGTATCGGTCGAAAGGTTCATTTCATATAGAAAAGTTAAGATAAATGTAGGCTCCTTCCTTGAAAAAATGGGTGGCTTCATCCGAAAGGGAGATGTTAAGGGAGCCGAGGAACTGTGCGAGCGCACAAGGGGCCCCGTGGCGGCAATAATGCACGCCGGTCTCCTGCGCCATGACAAAGGGCTTGAAGCCGTTGAGAAAGCGGTTGAAAGTTCAGGCGGAATCGAGATGGCATACCTTGAGAAGGGTATAGTCGTACTCGCTTCGGTTTCGAGTATCGCCCCGATGCTGGGATTCCTCGGAACCGTTTCGGGAATGATTAGAGCCTTCGGTGAGATAGCCGCCGCAAAGAACGTTGAAGCAAGTCTGGTAGCAGGTGGTATTCAGGAAGCACTGATAACTACCGCAACAGGTCTTGTTATAGCGATCCCGATCCAGATGTCGCATAACTACTTCATATCCAGGATCGGTAAGTTCGTTGTTGATATGGAAGAGGCCAGCATATTCCTTGTGGATACACTGGCTGAAATGGAGCACCTGAAGCAGCTTTAAGGAGCATGGATGCGGATACGTAACAGACCGAGAGCAAGCGGGGCTATCCCCGACGCCTCAATGTCCGACATTGCATTCCTGCTGCTGTTGTTCTTCCTGGTCACAACGACATTCGAAGTTCAGAAGGGCATCTCCTACAAACTTCCCAAGAAGCCCGACGAGACAACCGAAGAGGTTGTAATCGACGAGACTAACAGGCTTGTCATGACCATTAAGCAATGGGGAGCCCACGAGTATGTGGTACTGATCGATCAGGCACCGCCCGATGGTCCCCTGCAAAGGGCAAGAGCTGGAGAAGATGTAAGTCTCCAGGATACTACTCTGCAGAATGGTATAAGAACACTGGCTGCGCAAAGGGCTGAGGCCATAGACGCGGTCCAGGGCAGGCTTTTGAATAACCTGGAAGTTGCAAAAGGTCTTCCATCCGGAACTTTCAGTTCCCTGGAAACCGCTATTGCCGCGGAAAATCTTGTAGCCATGATACGTCCCGGGATCATAAGGACGTATCTCGGAGCAGCCACCCCGATGGAGAATTCCCCTGTTTTCGGTGAAGTCGCCTTCGGAGATACACTGGTGCTTTCCGATGCAAGACAGGGAGACATAGCGTCTGCGGTAAGAGAAAGCGAGCTCGTAGTAATCCTCAAATTCTTCCCTGACTGTGATTACGAGGGCATGGTTCATGCTCTTGATGTTCTGCGCATGAACGGTGTAAGCAGAACGGGAATCACAATTCAGCAGCGGATGGGAGGTGGCGCATAATGAAGTTCAAAAGCAGAATGAAAGTCGGAAGTACGATTTTCACGGGAACTATGGCTGATATTGTCTTCCTTCTTCTTGTATTCTTTATGGCTACCACCCTTTTCAAGGAAGAAGGAGGGTTGAGGGTTCGTTTTCCCCAGGCGCATCCACAGGTAATGAGCGAACTTGGAAAACAGTTCCTTACCGTGACTGTCTGGATTAAGCAGAGCGATCCGGGGAACGATAACAGTGAACTTATTGCGAGGATCGGCGATTACGACATGCCTGTTGATCAGGTTGCCGAACAGCTGAACCGATTGAGCAACAAGTTCTGGCGTGAGCAGAATCAGAAGCTAGATGTGGTTGTGCTCAACGTTGATACCAGAGTTCCTATGGAAGATATTGTTGGTCTTTTTAACGACATGCGGTTCGAGGAAATCTACAGCATTCAGTTCAATGCTGAAGATCTCGGATTGTACAATTGAAGGGGGGAAAATGACTGAGAACAGATCGGATTCCAGAAATTCCTCCCTGAACTTTGAACTGGGAGTAGTGATCGGACTTGCCATTCTGTTAATCTTCTTCGAGCTGATCCCGGCTGGTGAGATGGGCAGACTATCTACCCGTACATCAGATTCCGAAATGGAAGCAGTGGAAACGGATATCGCTTTCGATGACACTGTCGAGGAACAGGAAGAGGAAGTCGAGGCAGAACAGGAAGAGTTGGAGCAGGAAACCGAAGAAATGGTAGAGGAAATCAATCAGGACATAACTTTGTCCCTTGATGCCGATACGACAGGACTGTCAACGGTTGAAACGATTGAGCAGGGAGAAGAGCTCAATCAGGGGCAGACAGAGGAAATGGGACCGCCGCGGTTCATGCCTGCAGAGGTATTTCCGGTCTGCACCTACCAGCCGCGTCCGGATTATCCGGCGATGGCTGCACAGGCCGGAGTGGAGGGAACAGTCACCCTCTGGGTGTATGTAGCCTCCAGCGGTTCAGTCTCTGATGTAAGGCTGTACAACTCCAGCGGGGTTAACTCACTGGATGACGCGGCACTGTCAGCGGCATGGAATACAAGGTGGACACCGGCTCAGAATAACGGTATTCCGGTAGGTGTCTGGACAACGTTTACTGTTAATTTCACCCTGAGTGATTGATAAATAAGTGAAAAAGTGAAAGTGAACGAAATAGTAACTATTACAATAGATCGCGGAAACTGTGGATGGGATCAAAGATGGATTTCTCCACAACCGCGAAATATGAATTGGAGGTGAAAGAGAGTATGAGGAACTCCAGGTACACATACGGGTTCCTGGTACTCACGGTGCTTGCAGTGTTTACACTGGCAGGTACCGGCCTTGCGAGGGAAGTTCAGGAAGTAGCTATGCCGTTTGGCGGCGGGACAGATGCCCGGCCACCAGTGGTTGCTACCCTGATGAACCTCAGCAATGTTTGGAGTGCCTTTTTTAACATGGGTATGTATGGTGATCCAGATAGTCAGTACCCAGCAATGGAGTGGCCGG
>QNDS01000077.1 GCA_003644925.1 Candidatus Fermentibacterota bacterium | reverse complement strand
CTCCTGGCGAAATCCGTGACTTCTGTCCAGTCGCCCGATTCCATGGTCATGAGGATTTCCATGAAGGGTCTTCTTGAAGGATCGTAATCTACGATTGTCGGTCTGCCGGCTTCATCGGGAAGCGACCATCCTGCCACATCAAGCTTTTCCCTTACCTCCAGTCGGGTGAAGTCCATCCGCGCGCCCCAGTCGAACTCCAGCGTGATCCTGCTTCTGTCTCCGTAGGACCGGGAGCTGTAGCTCCGCAGTCCGCGGACTCCGGCTACGGCATTTTCTAGAGGATCGGTTACGAGACGTTCAACCTCGTACGGGCTGGATGATGGATAGGTTGTTTCAATGGTAAGCCTTGGATACTCGACCGATGGCAGAAGATCCACCGGCATCTTCATCACTGCGACTGTTCCAAGAAGGGCTGCAACTATGGAAAGCACCGTAATCGCTACTGGTCTGGAAACGGCATTGCTGGTTAGCTTCACCGGGAAATCCCCCGTTCATTCTGATATTTTATCGGTTAAAAATACACAATGAAATCAAAAAATGCAATTTTTAACCAACAACGAACCGTATATAGTGTTACATCAATTATTTACAATGTGTTTCGTAATACATCTAACAAAGCAAAATGGCTAACTATGCAATCACAGAGCAATACTTCATGCTCTATCCAGTGAGTCCGTACAAGTTTCATGCAAACAAAAAGAAAGCTGGATATTGCATTGTTCCTTTAACCTTTCTTCTATATACTTTTTGCATTGTACGAAGTACTGTAATCCGGAAGGGATTCAATGAAAACTTATATATGTTTTGCAGCTGCTGTAATTCTGACATTTGCCTGCGGTACTGAACCGCCCCCTGTTACTCCTGAAGAACCAGTCGGTACCGGTATTGAAATTGATACACTTGTCATTACCGATTCCATCGGTGTCCTCATGGGCGACAGCTGTTACATGATAGGCACCATTGCGAAAGCTGAGGCTCTCCCTGATGGAAGAGTAATACTGCTGGATGGAACCAGAGGAACGCTTTCCATATTTGATTCGAATAGTGATTTTGTTTTCTCATTCGGCGGCCGGGGTGAAGCCCCGGGTGAATTCAACATGCCGGGTCAGATGACGGTTCTGGGGGATGGAAGAATACTCGTATTGGATGCCATGGACCGCGAAGTCTGCTTCTTCTCCTCCGAAGGCGAGTACCTGGGCAGCAGACCGAATGCGGGGGCCGGAGGCGGAGCACTGGCCATGACAGCCGCCGGGGATTCGGGCTTCGTGGTGTATTCAAGCATTTACAAGTTTCTGGAAGATACATTCGGAATGGGCTTCGAAGTGGATATATGGGAAGGAATGTGTGGGGAACCGGAAGCAATTCTTCTTTCTCATCTTTTCTCTTTCCCTGATGACTCTTACGATTTTAAACCGGGATATGTAACCGTTGCCGGCGGAGATAACAACCGCGTTTACCTCTTTAGAATGTGCAATGATGATTATGAGATAGAGGTGTACGACCTCGAAGGCCAACCGGTTGATACAATACGCTCCGAATCTGCCCGAGTAAGCCTTGGTGAAATGGAACGGATTCCTCAAATTCCAATCGTTTCTTTCATGGTCGGTGATGGTGAAGGTAACAATCAGCCTATTTACGGTGACATACCCGAGTATCTCCCGCAGGTTGAAAGAATGGGAGTCGATTCCTCAGGTAACCTGTGGGCTCAGAGGGGAACGGTGACAAATAACCTGATGTGGGATGTATTCTCTCCTTCCGGAGAAAAGATTCGTGAAGTGCACTGCAGCGCTTTCCCGGACTCAGTACTGCTCTATATTGAGATCAACAGCCACGGTATTGTTGCCTGGGAGCCATGGCCCGAAGATTATCCCAGACTCTACCGTCTTGCATTAGAGTAAAGACAATCGGAATCAGGCTTTTCGACATGCTGATCTTCAGCGGGTTCGGAGCACATTTGTCAAAGGCTCCTTCAATGTGTATTCTTAATGGTCTGAATGGAGTGATGATATGGAAATTCAGCTGTTCAGCCTTGCTGAGAATACCCCAGAAGGCTTCAGATCGATTAATACTCTTAATGAACTACTTCCTTCTTCAACCATAGTTCTCTATGCAGAAACGGTTGAGAGAGCACTTACGTTTCTCCGTGCCTACCCGGCCAAGCCCAGGGGTGTTATCGTAACACCGGGTGAATCCTTCAACTCATCACCCGCATCTCCGAGCTTCTGGCATCTTGCAATACCGGAAAATAATATGTCCGCAGTTAAAAGTATTGCCCAATGCTACCTTGACACCTTCGGTTGCGACAATGTTCCGGGTTCTGACAGTTACGAAGCGCTTCAGAGCAGGTTCTCCGATCTTCTTCTGGAAGCCGTTGAGAACAAAAGAAACGAAGACATATTCAGAAAAAACGAAACAGAACATAAGAAGATCCAGACACTTGCCAATGTAGGAAGCTGGAAATGGAATCTTCAGACCGGAAAAGTAATACTATCCGCGGAGTTATGCCGGATATATTCCATTCCCGAGCAGACGGAATACTCGGATATCAGCGATTTTATAGATGCTTACACACATCCTGACGATATCATGGATGTAAGAAAAGCAGCAGAAAACGCTTTCAAAGGGTACGGGTCAAAAGCTCTGATCTTCAGGATCATCAGGCCCGACGGTGAGATCCGCTTTATCGCCGCTCCTGAACCTGAAGTTATCAGAATGGATGACCAGAATAACCCCGAGGAGATATTCGGTATCCAGCAGGACATAACCGATCAGAAAAAAGCGGAAGATGAACTTCTTCAGAGCGAACATCAGCTTGGCGAGACGGCCCGGAATATTCCGGGCATAATATTCCAGTTCTATATCCGTAAATCAGGGGAATACGGCATTGATTTTGTCAGCGGCAACCTTGAAAGCATTTTCGGTATCCCGGAGGATACTGATAACCTTTTTGAGAGTTTCGTACATGGAATACCATCCCAGGAATACAAGGACGAATTCTATTCATCGATAGATAGTGCCGTTTCATCAATGGAAGACTGGAATTTTGAAACTCCATTCCTCAGATCTTCAGGGGAAATGATCCATGTAAGAGGTATATCAAAACCAACACTCCTTAACGATGTCGTCCTTTTCAACGGGATCATGCTGGATGTAACTGAACAGAAGATTGCTTCGCAGCGGGTAGCTGATCTCAACTCGCTTCTCCTCGCGATCAGAAATGTCAATCAGCTGATCGTTCAGGAGACCGGGCTGGAAGGTCTTATGCAGAATGCATGTGAAACCCTGATAGAAACAAGGTCCTATCAGGACTGCACCATAATGCTGCTGGATGATGATGGAAAAATCGGAGAAGTTTTTCAGGCTGGAACAAAAAGTTACCTCAAAGATCAACTGGTCTTGGGACCTTACCCCGTTTGCGTCGCCCAGGCAATTGATACCGGAAACTATGTTATTATGAATGACCCCGATCAATGCAAAGGCTGCACTCATCTAGGCAAACATGGTAAGGATTTCTATCCGACGTTTGTAGCTCCAATGAAATCTGAGGACAGGACTGTCGGTATCCTGTTCGTTGCCCTTTCGTGCGAATCCATAATTGACGCGGAGGAGGGTGCTCTTCTTCAGGAAGTAACGGATGACATTGCTTTCGCAATGGGGAAGCTCGATGCGGAAACAAAGCTTATCAAGTCCGAAGAGAGATACCGCAAGCTTTTCGATTCCTCCCACGATGCGATAATGACACTGGAACCTCCTGCATGGAAATTCGCGTCAGGAAATCACTCGATACTGGGAATGTTCTGTGTATCATCCGAAGAGGAGTTTACCACCATGGGACCGTGGAACCTCTCTCCTCGATATCAGCCGGATGGGCAATTGTCATCAGATAAAGCAAAACAGATGATCGGTATTGGCATGAGGGAAGGATCACATTTCTTCGAATGGATCCATCGAAGATTATCGGGAGAAGATTTCCCGGCAACGGTACTCCTGACCAGGGTGGATATGCCGGAGAAAACTTTTCTCCAGGCCACTGTAAGAGACATCACAGACCGGAAAAAAACAGAACTGGAGCTGAATCATCTCAGGAATTACCTGGCAAATATCATTGATTCGATGCCCAGTGCACTTATAGGCGTAAGTACAGAGAACAAGATAACTCTCTGGAACTCTGAGGCTGAAAACAGAACCGGTATGAATGCCGAGAAAGCATTCGGCAGAAAACTGAGTGATGTAATTCCGTGGCTGAGCGAGTATTCTTCTCTGATCTCAGATAGCATCTCCTCTCGGGAGGTGAAGTACAAAGCCAGGCAGAATACTTCCACTGAAAATGAGAACCGGTATGAGGATCTGACTGTATATCCATTGATAGCGAACGATGTAGAAGGTGCTGTCCTCAGGATCGATGATGTTACGGAACGGGTTCGTCTTGAGGAAATGATGGTACAGTCGGAGAAAATGCTTTCCGTTGGCGGACTCGCCGCAGGTATGGCTCACGAGATCAACAACCCGCTTGCCGGAATGATGCAGAATTCGGAAGTCATCCTCAGAAGACTCACTGGCGATCTGCCGGACAATGACAGAATTGCTGCTGAAGCGGGAACAACAATGGAGGTAATCAGGAGTTTCCTCGAAAAAAGAAGCATTCTTCATCAGCTGCAGCTGATCCATGATTCAGGAAGAAGAGCCGCTTCAATAGTACAGAATATGCTGAGTTTCGCAAGGAAGAGCGAAGCAAAACCTTCTTTCTTCGATATAGCGGAACTACTGGACAAAACACTGGAACTTGCTCAGAATGATTACGATCTGAAGAAGAAGTACGATTTCAGGCATATTGAGATCGTAAGGGAATACGAACAGTCACTGCCGATGATTCTCTGCGAGAGAAGCAAGATTCAACAGGTATTCCTCAATATTCTTCGTAATGGAACGGAAGCTATGTGGAATTCAAAATCCAAAACAGGCAAGCCGAAAAAACCCCGTTTCATTCTAAAATTAGCTACTGAAAACGATTTTGTAGTCATTGAAATACAGGACAATGGTCCCGGGATTCCTGCGAATATCCGAAAGCGGATCTTCGAACCCTTCTTCACCACAAAGGAGGTCGGAATAGGAACAGGTCTCGGGCTCTCTGTTTCATATTTTATTATTACAGAGGGTCATGGCGGAGAACTGGAAGTGAAATCCGTACCTGGAAGGCATACGAGATTCATCATCAGACTGCCGATAACCTCAAATGAGTAATAAAGGTTTAATACTGGTAATAGACGATGAGGAAGCTGTTAGAACCAGTTTCAAGATGTACCTTGAAGACAGCGGTTATAAGGTTCTCCTCGCTGAAAACGGCAGGCAGGGAATCGAGCTGTTCGACCGAGAAAAGCCGCAATGCGTACTTGTTGATCTGAGAATGCCTGAAATGAACGGGCATGAAGTCATCAAATACATAAGAGCCTCCGGCAGGAATATTCCATCCATAGTCATATCCGGAACGGAAGTTCTTGAAGAAGCAATAAAATCCCTCCGCATTGGAGCATGGGATTACATGACAAAACCGGTTATGGACATGGCGGGACTGCTTCACAGAGTGGAAGAAACCATTGAAAAATCCACTCTTATCAAGCAGAATCTCATGTACCGCGAACATCTCGAAACTCTTGTTAAAGAGCGAACCGAGGAACTGGAACAGACCAACAGCGCCCTGGCAAGAGCTATCTACAATACTGTGGTAATACTAATCCAGACCATCGAAGCTAAGGATCCTTATACCAGGGGGCATTCTCTGCGGGTTAGTGAATACAGTGTCGCAATCGGACGGAAGCTTGGGCTTGATACGCACAGCCTGCAGATACTACGGCTTGGGAGCCTGCTGCACGATATAGGTAAAATTGGTGTAGCGCGCGCGGTCCTGAACAAACCGGGAGAACTCACTGAAGATGAATACGACAGAATAAAGGAACACATTAAAATAGGCGAGCAGATACTTCAGAATGTTGAGTATTTCAAGCCGATTCTACCGCTTATCAGGGATCATCACAAATGGTTCGATGGAAATGGTTATCCCGAAGAAAGCAGGGGACCAGATCTGATTCTTGAATCACAGATACTTTCTGTGGCCGATGTATACGATGCTCTAACTTCTGATAGACCCTACAGAGATGCAATGAGCAGGGAAAAAGCACTTGCGGAGCTGAAGAAAACAAGCGGTACTCAGCTATCTCCGGAAATTGTGGATGTTTTCATCGGCGAGGAGATATACAGTATTGAACACAAGCAGGATATCGGGATCTATCTTGAACACGTACCAAGCGAGATATGATGATTGAGGATGCAAAGAACACTCCAGATACTTCTCCGCATGAACCGCTGAGCATAATCATTATTGATGATGATGAATCCGTCCGGGTAAGCCTGAAATTTCATTTTGATGATTGCGGCTTTCAAACCAGCTCCGTTGAAACAGCGGAAGAAGCGCTGGATCTGATGAAAAAAGCACAAGTGGATGCTGTAATAGTCGATCTGAGATTACCGGGTATGGATGGCATTGAATTCATAAGACAGGCTTCAAAGAAATGGTCTAACGTCAGATACGTTATCTATACGGGTTCTCCGATTGCGAGTATTCCGAATGAAATCCTCTCAATAAGCTCGGTCTCATCGAAACTGTTTTTCAAACCAATTGGCAATCTGTTTGAACTGAGTGACGAGGTAAACAGGTTAATCAGTAAGTCATAAAGCAACCTGTCCTGCCGGATTACAGTAGTTCACTCCTTCATAGTTGCGGTCCAGACGGAGTAGGCGATAGCGCTTCCGCCGAATACACCTGCTGCTATCCACGGCCATGCGGCACCTTCAGATACACCGCCGATTACAGCAAATATCACAGCTATGAACAGAAATATGATATCAAAGATGGTTGCTTTCGCCCATTTGCCTACCGGCGCCTCGCCTGATAGAACCTCCTGGCGGCAGGCGTCTACCAGTACGTTGTAATCCCTGCCGGCATAGTTGTATACAAGCTCCCAGATAGGAAGGTAAACCAGGTCAACTCCCTGAACATCTATAGTTGTATCTATATCGGTAACTTGTGTAGCCTTAGTCTCAGCCTTCTCCTGATGCAGCTCTATTATCCTGTTTCGACCGGATGACTCAGCTCTTTCCTGAATGATCTGTCCGTTGATGATATGCTCATGCATATTGGCTTTCTTCAGCTCATCTATGGAGAAATCCATCTTGCCCTCCAGTAGATTCTTGTTAGGAGCTCGTTTCGAGCCCCCAAGCCTGAAGATGAACTTTCCCCAATCCGGGAAAACACACTGCTTGCCCGGTTCGATATTCCGGATTCCCCAGAATTCCGAGGTATCCTCCCTGGCGTAGACAGGCCAGGTGTAATCCTCAGTGAAATTCCCCGAAACAGGTTCCCAGAATGTCTTTGTTGCTTTGTTCTTACCGGAGCCGACTGTCTTCGTCCTTTTCTGCATTCCGCTCCAGCGGGTGCTGCCTGTGCATCTGACTATCCAGTAAGGAAGAACCCTCGCTTCCGTCTTTCTCCATGTTACTTTATTGGGAAGATCCTTCGATTTGTAGAAACCCTTTTTAAGCCATCCCGAAGCAATACCGATGGCTTCATCGCGCCCGACTTTGGGAGGAAGAAGATAATGAGACTCAACAATAACAATGTTGTCGTAACCGGCAAGCATCGTTGTCGTTCCGCAGTACGCACAGGTAATAACAGCCTCGCCCTCCATGTACGTGAGGGGTGCGCCGCAGTTATCGCAGCTTATCTCATGAATTTCAGGTTTGGAATCGCGCGCAGCAGTATTCACGGCAGGTGCTTCAACCGGTTCTTCAGCAGGTTCAGTACTTTCACCGTTCTGAGGAATATCAACAGGTTCTTCTACGGGTTCACTACCGCCGTTTTTCTCTTCAGGCATCTTATTCTCCCCTACATGGTTCAATGCTTCAAACAAACAAGATAAATTCCGTTAAGCTGAATATCTTCAATCAGAATCCCTCAGTCAGCTACCGAAACCTTTATCATCACATCACCCTGGCGGATGGCATCTACCACATCCTGGCCCTTTGTGACCTTTCCAAAAACGGTATGCTTACCGTTCAGATGGGGCTGGGGGCAATGCGTTATGAAGAACTGGCTTCCATTGGTTCCGGGGCCTGCGTTGGCCATGGAAAGTGAGCCGGTTTCATGCTGCAGCGGGTTTCCTGCAAACTCATCCTCAAAATTGTAACCGGGGCCTCCCCTGCCCGTTCCGGTCGGGTCTCCACCCTGTACCATGAAATTGGGGATAACCCTGTGAAAGATGATCCCGTCGTAGTAACCATCCTTTGCAAGGCAGATGAAATTATTCACGGTCTTAGGAGCGTACTCCGGAAACAGTTCCAGTTCTATTTCTCCGCGGTCGGTCATAATCGTTAAAAGGTAAGTTCTGTCCGTATCGATCTTCATTTCATGCGGCGTGCTGTACTTTTCTGCCATTATGTCCCTTTCTACTGTTACTCGTAAGATCTGTTACGTTAAATATTTATTAATTAGTCATGCCTTTCTTTCCAATAGCCAGGTTCACGATGAAGATGCATCACAGCAAGGATAAGAATCTGATCTGCCTCAACACAGTAGATGATTCCATACGGAAAACGATTGATCAAACAGCGACGGATCTCCCCACTAGTGAGTACTGGCCAGACATATGGGTGTGAAAGAATATTCCGGATTGTCGAGTAAACCTGGATTGAGAAATCGCATCCAAGACCTGGCTCACAATCTTCATAGTAGTCGATTGATTTGATGAACTCAAGCCTTGCATCAGGATGAAATGAGAATGTCACCAGTCAAATCTCTCACGTATTTCAGCAAACACCTCATCCCCCGGTATTGCAGTTATTTGACCAGATCGGATTTCATTCAATCTTTGTTTCGCTAACTTGATCCATTTCTGGTCAACTTCCTGTTCTGGTGAATTCAAAGTTCTAAGGAGTAGATCAATAATGAATGCTCGTTCCTCAACCGGTAATGATTCAGCTTCCTTTACGATTTCTCTGGCACCAAGCATTATTCACCTCCAGATAATGTTGAATATAGTCTAACGGTTTTGTTATTACTCTGCAATTTCTGGCAGAAATTTGAATGCACAGTCTATACTGAAAAGGACACACCAGGGTTCAGCAAATTAAATCATGAGCGATTATATTCCAGCGGATGGAATTCACTCCACCCGATTTAGTGTCATTGTCCTTCCCTCACCTGACAGAGTACACTGATCATCCCCGTTGAATACAAGCTCAAGTTCGGCATAAACTAAATCGGAGTCCAAGCTCATTATCTTCACCGTAGCGGGTTCCCCCTCAATGATAACGTAGCGCTGCAGCTCCTCACCCTCAGGCTGCACGGTTCCATCGGATCGGAACTCGACGATTATTGTCTCATCCAAGTCCTCGCTATTCCATGTTCCGATGAGCAATTCAGAAGGTGAAGCGGCGGCTCCGCATGCGAGAAGAACGATCAGCGAAACCACGACAGAACCGAAGAGTAAATGATAACTTTTCATGATATCCACTCCCTACATATGATTATACAGTTAATCAGCGTATTTCAGATGGTTCTTTTGACCATAGTTTTACAACCAGACTGATTATACCGCAGGTAAATTTGTCCGGTCAATATGAAAAGGAGCAAGGATACTGAAAGCAGCACAACAGGATTCGGCGGATAATACTGATAATTATCAATTTACCTGTAAATAATAAAGGAGAAATACGACATTGCCAGAAGCCGGTTCAGAAAGAGCAGAAGAAAAACAACCAATGTTAGAACAGCACGTTTCTGAAACCATATTTCTCTGACTCTCATCGGTTTGAGATCCCATATTCTGCAGAGGGGTTTAAGAATGTACCACAGCAAAGCAAAGAATACGCTGAAATCAAGAATTGCACTACCGTTATCTCCAAGCCAGAATGGAAATCTGACTGCTGTCCACATATCAAACACCTTATAGATAAGTCTGGTGATAACAATCGTGATTGTCCCGAGCTGCCATACACATAAAACCATACCAAGAAGCATCAGCCTGGCAGACCAGCTTTCCCGGCCTGTTAACCCGAGGATGAAACCGCATACCTGTATGAATGTGATGAGTCCGATAAGGAAAGCCAGACCTGTGCCCCAGTAGATGAATATCGAACCCAGCACTGATCCATTTGATAGTCTGAGATCGTTTACACCAGACCCGAGAAGGAGCAGGATCGTAAGGACAGCAATCCGCGGTATGATCTTATATCTGATTAGCTGCCAGCGGCTGATTGGCAGTGAAAGAAGATACTCGGTCGCCCCGTCCCTCTCTTCAGCCTTGAACATATTGTAAGCCAGATAGAATGCCGTTATCAGGATGAACAGATCCAGCCCGTTGGAAATGTATTCAAGGAAAGAAAGACCGCTGCTGAAGAGTGCCTGGTCCGTTAGAAAAAGAAGCGGGACCAGAATGAAGAATGCCATAATGAAAACCGTCTGCCTGAGCGTTTCTTTCAATTCTCTAATCCACATATCTTACCTTCCAACCAATCGAGCAGAGTTCGTAAGTTCCATCATGATGAAAGCATGTAAACAACGGGGTACGCCAGTAGAATAAGGGGCACTATCGCTCTTTTCTCAAATGACAGTTCCCGAGTACGAACCGGCTTAAGATCCCAGTTTCTGAAAAGGGGAATCAATATCAGCAATAGAAATCCGAATTCAACAATAATGTTCAATAGACCGGATGCGGGGAGTTCACTTTTCCATATCAATTCAGGTGGTACACTGTTGATGATGAAAGCGCAGATCATCATAACGAACAGCATCAGTCTTGCAATCCAGCTTTTCCTGCCGACTATTCCCAGTGTAAAACCGCATACCTGGGAGAAAATTACGAAGGCCAGCAGGCCGGGCAGGTTATAAAACCATGTATGACCGCTGCCGAGAAATACTGTAAGCAGGTTCAAGGTTAGAAGGACTGCCACCCGTGGGATTAGCTTCCAGATAAGCAGCTTCCAGTGGGTGATGGGGAGAGACAGAATGTACTCAACGGCGTTATCCTTCTCTTCCGGTCTGAACATGTTGTAAGCCAGGTACCCGACCGCTATCATCCAGAGAATAGCGAAGCCACCTGCTATGTACTCGAGCAAGGTGGTACCTGTTCTATAGAACGAGCTATCCAGCACATAGAGCAGTGGCATTACCACAATAAGCGTCATTATAGACCCCGTTTGTTTCAGTGTATCTTTCAGCTCCTTAAGAAACACCGTACTCGCCTCCCATGAAAGCCGTCATTAT
>QNDS01000076.1 GCA_003644925.1 Candidatus Fermentibacterota bacterium | reverse complement strand
GGGGGATCTCAAAGCTGCATCCGCCGGCTGACGGGTAAACGGAATGTATACCTCCATCTCCAAAGGCTATGTAATACCTGCTGTTACCTATGCTTGACATCTGTACCTTGGCCAGCCAGAGGGCTTCTGCAATACTCGGATTCCCTCCTCCGTAAATCTCTTCATAATAATTGCTGAACAATGATTCATTCGCTGAAGAAAGAGTGCCCCTGGTAGCTCCAATGGAGACAATGGAACCGGATCCGGGCATAAGCACGAAATCCTCAGCAAGGCAATTGGCAGATATCATATCAAAATGCCCCAGGTCACAGCTTGCGAATATCATTACAGGCTGCCTGCTGCCGTTATCGATCAGCTGAACATCACTTGATACAAGCAGCTTCTCGTGGGCAAGCTGCCCGTACGAACCGTGGCCGAAGAAGATCATGTTCGCGCAGCCATTTGAGAGCTCATTAATAACAGCTTCTCTGGCAGCGGGTTTCTCAGGATGATCTCCCGAGGGTGTTGTCCCGGGGGGCCAGGGGTATTCGATCATGTAAAATTTTATCCGCTCAAGGCTGGCAGGAAGGATGGAATCCGCCAGCAGTTCACAGGTGCTCGTGTGGTAGTACTCAGTTATGCCATTCCCCCACTCATCATCCGCGACCAGCAGTATCCTGTTCTCCCACTCTCCCGATCCCGCTGCGGACTCGTAGGTCATGACCTTCGACAGGTATGCGGTCAGTTCGTCCTCTGAAGATACAGGTATCCTGGAAATGGGAGCTTCCGGGTAGACTCCACCCTCATGAGCGATGACAAAGATATCATCATAATTCATACCATCTGCGGTCAAAAGGCGAATGCAGGCGGGGATCAGTGTGGGAAATGCAGTGATATGCATCAGAGGGTCGTAAGATCCGTCTCCTACCAGCAGAATGGACTGCGGGGGCTCGCTCCATGAATCCTGTGTATACCTGAAGAAGGATCTTATCGCACCGGGGTCTCTAAGGCCCTGCCCGAATTCGTCGTACACCTCTCCTGCACTCACAACAGCAACGGACAGGCCCCTGCGGGCATATATTGTTTCCAGTGGTTCTGCAGCCTGCATCAGCTGGTCGGCAACCACTATAGCAACGTCTCCGGAGATTCCGGTTCCGATTATACGGCCGGGCTGCGAAACACGTATTGAATCCGGCGAAAGATAACTTCCGGTTCCCGCGGAAAGCCAGAACTGGCTGTTATGCTGCAGATCAAGCGCTACATAAAGATCCTCCCCTGACAGTTGCCCCTCCAGCCTCACCGGCAGGGCGGGGTCCGTAAGATCAAGGAGTCCGAATTCACTGAGCGCTCCGCCAAACGTGAAGTTATACCTTCCTGCAAATGCACCTGCAAAACGCAGCATCCGGTTGGCGGCATACGACAGCCTTCTTGGATATTCGACCATGAAGTAATTGAAGTATATAGCTCCGGGCTCGTCCAGGACAGTAACCTTGAGGAGGTTCATGGCCGGGTCGAATTCAAGATCGCTGATATTCAGTATTACCTCATGCATCCCTGACCATAGAGTATCTTCGATCACTGAACCGTTAAGGTCGAATTCTATTCTGTGAGGTCCGCTGTTCAGGAACTCAGGTATTATTGAGAGGGTCAGGCTTCCATTACCGTCCGCGGACAGGGTTGAGAAATACAAGTAACTGGGTATACCCTCGAAAAGCTGCGTCCAGACCCATCCTGTGCGCTTTTCCTGCCCTGCGACCCACGCGTATTCCTGCTCCTGCCATATCCGGTGGAGAAGGTTGTCTCCCCATTCCGGCGAAGCATCAGGCATTGCGCTGACAGTATCAACTCTAAGGCCATCCTCTCCGCCCCATGTCAGCCAGTAGATATTATGCGTTGCGTACCTGTGGGAGAGTCTCTGCAGGTATCCGTCTGAAATATCAAATCTATCGAGTTCCCGGGCGAAGAATATGAGAGTGTCCGACTGGTCGAATATGCCGTCTCCCCCGTCGAACACCTCTATTGCAAGTTCAGACAACTGATGCTCATCGGTCGGGTCTTCCAGTACATACTGAGTTCCAGGGCCGGAGAAGACCATCAGCGCTCCGGAAGGAGTTCCGGTTACCTCGCATCCTGCCTGTTCAAGTTCTGCTCCGGTTACAGCGTAGATACCGGTGGACGAAACCGCCATTCTAGCCCACGGCCTTCCCCAGAAAGGGCTGGCGACATCGATCCGGTCAGTTACCGGCCAGTAAAGGAGTCCCGGGGCGAATAAGGCTTCAAGCAGGGGGGAATCGACCTCGCGGCTTCCATCAGCCGGGGGCCATGTCAGACGGACGGATAATTCAAGAGGGATAGTGCCTGTAATACCAGCGCCAAACGGATTTACGGTTACCGCGGCAACCGTTGTCCCGAGCATCCTGAATGTACGGAGCTCTGCGTAGCCATCCGCCCCGGCAGGAGGTACGATAGTGGGGATTTCCCATTCCGTATCAAGCCCTTTCCCTGTCATGACAGGAGTTACCAGGAGTTGTCCGGGCGGCTCCGCGGATTGAGATCCGCCGGGAAGGCAGCTTATCCGAGGTTCACATCCGGGGGGGATTGGAATGTAGCAGACGAGCGATGGCAGGGCGTATTCATCCTGCTCGAATGAAACTCCCATACCACGAATAACAGGATACCACCGGTCTTCATAGTTCCGGAAGGCTGGCTGGCCGACACTTACGATAAATGAACAACCATCGTTACCAGTGTAATCGTAAGTAACGATATCATGGTGTTCCCGGTTACCAAGCATCAGAACGGCCAGTAGAAGAAGGTTCAAATCACTTTCCTTTCAGATCAAAACACTATTCATCAATCAGAGTCCGCGACAAAGAAATATAATCGTTCATTCCGTTTCCCGGCCGTGAAGATGTAATTACCCACTCGCATTATAACTCAACAGGAAGGTGTATGTTCCCGTGAGTCCTGATCTAGGCTTATGCAAGTTCTTCAAACCTTCGCGTGATCTCTATATGGGCAGGGATCTCTTCCAGATAGGTCTTCCTTAATGAACTATCATCAATACGGTCGGCGATTCCTGTCAGTGTATCAAAGGCGCTGCCAATCATCTTTCTATAACCTTCCATACACTTATCGGCAGTGATCAGATCCGGAAATTCACAGCCCTTGAGGATATTGTAAGAGTCCGCCAGAATTCTATAAACATCCGAATGGTCCTTTATATTCTGATAGTCCAGGTCTTCAAGAGAACTGTCTATCATCGAACGAGCTTCGATTACAGTGTTTCTCGAAATGTCACTTACAAGTATCAGTTTTGAAAGAAGAGCCTTCGTGTACGCTCTGAATTTCCTGGAACCAATCTCCTCCATAATGGCAAGTGATTCCTCCAGAGCCTCTTTCGCGGAAGGAAGCCTGCCAAGGTTCAGATATACTTCGCCGATGTACGCAAGAAGCTCCCCTTCTCCCTCTCTATCCCTGGTTTCCCTGCAGATCTCAAGGGAGTTGATCAGCAGGGGGATCGATCTGTCCGGATCCCCCATTCTCAGATGAAGCAGCCCCATTCCGGACAGGACTATACCCTCCATGAACAGATCAGCCTGCTTCTTCGCTATTTCCCTGGCATCGAGATAGAATCTGTCAGCTTCATCGAACATTCCAAGATAAAGCATGATGTTGCCAAGATTATTAAGACATTTCGATTCACCCGGATCATCGCCCAGTTTTCTGCATATCGAGAGACTTCTCCGGAATATGAACAGTGCCTTTTCAAGTGATCCGTTCCTGAAATGAGAATTTCCCATATTAATGAGTACGTGGGCCTGAAGGTCAAGGTTACCCATGGCTGAATGGATTTCAAAGGCTTTCTGATAGTATTCAAGGGCGGCTGAGTCATCGCCGAGCGATGCCTTAACAAGACCGATATTGCACAGTGCACTCGACTGCAATGTACTTGCGGCAAGCTCCTCTGATATCAGAAGGCTTTCCTCGAATCTGGACAGCGCCTTCCTGAAATTTCCCGAACTCCACTCTACAAGACCAAGATTGTTAAGAACCCTTCCCTGCCCTCCTCTGTCAGAAATACTCTCAGATAAAGAGAGGACTTTCTCGTAGGTATTTCTGGCTTCTTTCAGTTTAGATTGTTTCCACAGAATAATGCCTATCTCGTTAAGCGCATCCAGCTGACCCACGAGATCACCGCTGCCCACTGCGATATCCAGAGCTTCCCTGAGAATTCCGCTCCCTTTGGCGTACTCACCGTGATCTCTGTAGGTTCGTCCAAGACAAACCCTTGCCTGTACAAGCTCACTATCCAGTTCTATCGATTGCTTCAGGATCTTCCTGGCCTTCTGCAGACCTGCTTTTGAAGATCTTACATTGTATTCATGCCGGCCCTTGAGGTACAACTCGTAGGCATCGGTCTTCCCGGTGATTGTATCTGTTATTCCAGGGAATACGTCAGCCTCTATACCCAGAGCCTTCAGCAGTCCGTCCGCCAGTTTTCCCTTTATTGAGGAGAGGTAGTTCCAGTCATCCTCCCAGCTGTCCACCCAGATTACTCTGTTCTCGAAATGATCACTCAATTCAACTGATATCCGGAATTTGCTCTTCTCCTTCCAGAGAGAGCCCATTACAAGGTATCTGACACCAAGCCTTGACGCTATTTCATCCCGGGATGGTTCATCTTTCATGACTCTCGCTACATCGCTGAGTGCAGCCATATTTATTCTGCCGGCTCTTGAGAGATCGGATGCAAGATCAGCCGAAATCCCGAAGGCATAAAAGGAATCCTGCTCCGAGCCCAGGTTATCAAAGGGAATTACAGCCACAGACGGTACTCCGTCTTTATCGGAAGGCTTCCTGATCTCATCCCCTTCTTCCGATCCCATATCCGGCAGCGAATGGATTCCCGCTATAGAATATATCTCTATGAGCCTTCCCAGCCCCCGGAGCCTGTGAAGGCCGAGGGGTCTGGCATCAGGCAGGTGTTCAATATCGCACTCGTTCAGGATCTCCCGGGATATACAGATACTGCCCGGAGGCGACAGCTTTTCAAGCCTTGCAGCAACGTTAACGGTATCCCCATAGATATCATCGCTCTCGTAGATCACATCCCCCAGATGGATCCCTATTCTCACTCTGAAAGCGGAATCTTTAATACTATCCTGGAAAGATCTTGCACACTTTACAGCTCCTGAGGGGTCAGTGAATGTACTTAGGGTTCCATCACCCATCACTTTCACAAGCGAACCCGAGAATGATTCAAGCTGTTTCATGAAGGCTTCGGTACAACGGGCTAGAATTCTCATACCTTCCGCTTCATTTTTCTCCATCAGTGATGTAAAACCCGCTATATCGGTAAACATCACAGCCAGCCTTTTTCTCGGCAGTTCCGGCAATACCTGTTCTCTCTTATTAATAGACATAGTTACAAGTATATCTATTCTGTTTCTTTAACAAAAGGTCAGCTGAGGAAGTTCAGCCGGGGCCTGCATGTAAGCTTCAGAAGTTTCTTATATTCGCACAATACACTGCGGAGGGACAGATGAATTCACTTTCATGGCATCTGGCATGGAGATACTTGAGAAGGCACCCCCGAAGGAAGCACCTGGCATTCTCAACCATTGTCAGCGTAGCGGGGGTAGCCCTTGGAGTGGGAGCTCTCATTATCGTAATGGGCGTCCTTTCAGGCCTTGAACAGTTCATTGAAGAATCGGTTATCACTGTTGACGCGCCGCTTGTGATAATGGCCGACAGCGGCGTTTCATTTCAGATGTCTGACAACCTTCTGGACGAACTGGAATCCCTCGTTTCCATAGGGAACATCTCACCTTTCGTTCAGGGAGAAGCGATCATCCGTCTTCCTTCAAGGGGTGTGGACTCGGGATGCAGAGTAAGGGGGGTAGACCCCCGGCGTGAATTCGCCTCCGGCATGATGGAAGATAAACTCTCTTACGGGGAGCTTGTACTTTATACTCCTGAGGGGGACGACTGTATCCTTATGGGTCTTTATCTTGCAGAGCAGTTCTATCACTCCGTAGGGGACACACTTTACCTGTTCCCGCCTAAGGCGTTCTTTTCAAGCAGAGGATATGCCATAGGGAAAGCTGTTCTGTCCGGAGCACTGGAAACAGGGCTGCCCGTGAACGATGAGACCCTGGCCTACATCCCGCTTGATCTGGCAAGAAGGATGTTCCTTCCAGAGGGCGGCTACACCGGGATCAAACTCTATCCGGCGGAGGGTTTCTCCCTCGAAGATGCTGCTGATGCAGCGGCTGTTCTCCTGCCTGAGGGAACCTCTATCAGGACATGGAAAGAGCTGAACCCTGATCTTGCCGCCTCCATGAAGCTTGAACGGATGGGAGCCTTCCTGGCTCTGCTTTTAATAACACTTGTCGCAACTTTCAATATTATGGGAACCATCTCCAGGTCAGCCATCGAACGCAGAAAGGATGTCTCCGTCATCAAAGCCATGGGAGGAAGTAACAGACTTATTTTCAGCATATTCCTCTGGGAAGGAATACTCGTCGGAATAGCCGGTATCGTTCTGGGGGTTTTCATCGGTCTTGCCGGCTGCTGGCTGATAGGTGATTCCGGTATTCTTCAGCTGCCGGATGTCTATTCATTTCATGAGAATATCCCTGTCAGGATTTCAATACCCAGGACTGCTCTGATCGGTATCATTGCTTTCATGCTGAGCCTGGCATCAGGTATTCTTCCCGCTATGAAAGCGGCTGGACTTGATCCGGTACGAGGTCTGGAAAGTTGAGCGTTCTTCTTGCCGTTCTGCTGGCATACACCTATTCTCCGGGTGATTCGTGCTGGAATCTGGTAACACTGGGCGATATCCCCGAGAGGGCAATCCTCTTCGCCGAACTGGCGGCGAAGGATGGAGGCAGGTCCACACTCGATCTCGCCAGTATACTGGAAATTGCAGGCAGGTTTACTGAAGCTGAAAACTGTTACAGTCTCGCGCTCAACTCAGCGACCGATACTCTCCTGTCAGAATGGCTGGCAAACAGAATATCAGGCTCCAGAACCCTTGATACGCTCGTAGTACTAAGCATCGTGCTGCATAACATGAGCGACGCGGATGCCACCGATATATCGATTGAAATACCTCTGCCTGAATCTCACCCCCCCTATCAGATTATAGAACGGCTGGCAGGTGTTTTCATCGCAGACGGGAACCTGATGGTTCATCATATTGACCTTATGCCGGCCCGGACCACGATCGTCCTTCCAATGATACTTCATGTAATACAGCAGCCATACAGCTTCAGACCTCTTCGGGCGCACTATCCAACCCTGTCCGGTTCGGTAGACCTTGAGGAAATTTCATCTTTAATTCGAGCGATTCCGATACCGGAAACTGAAACCGGCCCGGGACCATGCCTTGAAATAGCATACCTTCTGAAGGACAGGGCAGCTGATATCGGCTTTGAACTGCAGATCACAGGCGGGTTACTCAGAGCCGGCACGGATAACCTGCTTTTCCACGCCTGGAATCTTATTCCCGGAACCGGTATACCCATCGACGCTCTTCTTTTCCATGCGGATTCATTAAGAGGAATAGGACACTGTCCAACGGATATCATTCCCCTTTGGAGCTATGAGTATACGGACGGACACGAAGTCTCGGTCTTTTACCCGCAGCAGAACATAAACCTTGATGTATCAATACAGGCATCCTTCGCAGATCCGGATTTTATTGCCGGATTCCTGAACCTCTTTCCAAAATGCATGATATCAGATTATTGAGTTTTCGCAACCAGAGAGGTTAATATGAAACAGATCTTACTCTTTGCACTGATAGCGCTGCTTGTCCCCGGCCTTACAGGATGCGGGCAGGATGAAGGAACCCCTGCCGATATCGCGGGGGAAACGTCGGATACAGGATTCATACTGCATAACTGTATCGATGCCCTCGGCGGCGCTCAAGCGATTCTGAACATCCGTGTGATCCATACCATTGACAGCCTTTCAATGGCGGGAATGACCGGTATGACAGAATCATGGTGGGTCCGCGAGCCATTCATGGGCTTTTCCGCAACGGAGATCGGTCCTATCAAGCAGCAGGTCCTGATACTCGGGGACAGTGTGTGGACGGTGGACCGTAACGGGCACCTTTCCCCCGGGGGTATGGAGCAGATGGATCAGATGGCGCTTTCCAGGGTTACGATCTTCTACGACTACCTCTTCGATGCCTCAATGGTTTCAACAGGGGCGGATACTCTGATAGACAGTGTTTTGACAGTGCCCATGCGTCTTGAGAGTCAACCCAACGTTGTCTTCTATTATTCAAAAGAAACGTGGCTTCCAGTGCTCATGACAGCGGTTACCATGGGAATTGAAGTCAGAAGCTACCCGGATGATTACGAGAATATAGAAGGCATAGTTTCTGCTACAACCAGCATCAGTACAATCCCGGCCATGGGACAGGAGATCGTGAATTGGAATATTCTGACCGAGTACAACGTAGCGATTCCTGAATCGATCTTCGTACTCACTTCAGCGGGCGGCGACTGGGAGCTTGAGAGCCCGGGAATCCCAACCGTCTTTTCACTCAAAGGTGAGCATATCTACCTCGATGGAGAAGTCAACGGAAACCCTGTCACAATCCTTCTGGACAGCGGAGCAGGGGCTACTGTCCTGGACAGCGCGCTGGCAGCCGAACTCGGGCTGGAGGGTACCGGTAGCCTTCCTGCAAGAGGTATCGGAGGAACCAGGGAGTTCTCATTTGTACAAGTGCCAACCTATTCCGCCGCCGGAGCCCTGGTTAGTGATCAGACCCTGGCAGTAATGCCTCTTGCGGAGGAATTCTATCCTTCGACCGGGGAGATGATCGACCTTATCATAGGGTATGATTTCCTCAGCCGTTTTGTAACCAGAATAGATTACGGTTCGGAGACGATAACCCTTTTCGAACCGGACAGTTTCAGCATCGGCAGTGATGATGTTTCCATCCTTCCGGCGGAGAGAAGCATGAGCCTTCTATCCATAGAGGCGGTTCTGGAGGATTCAGTTCGGGTTACACTTCTCCTTGATACCGGAGCGGGGGGAAGCATCCATCTTACACCCTCATTCTTTGAAAACCATCCCGAGTTTCTGAATGACAGGCCAACCTTCGAAACCGTGATACAGGGTGTGGGCGGAGAGGAAACCATCAGCGGGTTCAGAGTCGGCGAGATCACACTGGGAGACTACACTGTGCCGTGCGGACTCTGCTCCAGCTTCGACGGCGGCGACATGTTCAGCCAGTACGACGGGATCCTCGGGAACGCTGTTCTCTGCAGGTTCATACTGTACCTGGATTACAGCTCCGGAAGGATCATTCTGGAACCCTCCTCCCTCTTTGAGGAAGGCCTTCCCGAATCTCTTACAGGTATGGGGCTTGAAATCGAGAATGACAAACTCCTTGTAAGCAAAGTCATATTAGGCTCCCCCGCTGAGGAAGCGGGCATCCTCGAGGGTGATATACTACTTGAAATAGACGGTAACCCCGTCACGGCGGAACAGCTGAACGAACTGAGCGACCTTCTGCCGGACACTGCAGGCGCTGCTGTATCGCTATGGTTTATGAGAAACGACACCGAGATCGAACTTGAACTGATAACGGACTACCTTGCCCCGATGCGCCAGTAAGGGTATTGGATGCAATAGTTCAAAATGACAAAGCAGTTGACAATACATGTATAACTAAATAGATATGTAGTATAACTAAATGTACTTGTTATATAACTGAAATGAATTGTTCGTACGAGAGTAAGGCAAAGATGGAAGTATACGATTTAAGCTATATCTACGCTCTCCTGGGAGAGACAGTGTCCAAAGCTCTCCTGTACATTGCAAGGTTCGGTGATTCCTATCCCACTGAAATAGCGAACAATTTTTCAATGAACCAACAAAGAGTTCAGTATCGGATGGAAAAACTCGAATACGCCGGAATACTGAAAAGCAGGCTCGTTGGCAGGACAAGGTTATACAGGATCAATCCGAGGTACGTATTGAGAAATGAACTGATGAATATGCTGCAGAAAGCACTTGACTACCTCCCGGAAGATGAAATTGAGTCCAATTATTCGGAAAGGAGAAGGCCACGGGCGAAAGGAAAAACACTGAAAAAATATCGTGGGAATGCGGAATAACTTCTATTGCGGCAGTAATATGTCAGCATCTGGCAGATAACGGAATCCACGCCGTCCTCACAGGCGGTGCTGTTGTATCGATATACTCGGATGATCGCTACCTTACTGCTGATCTTGATTTCATTACACTCAGCAGCATGAATCGAGTCCAGGCAGCTCTTGAAGACTTGGGCTTCTATAAGGAAATGGGACGATATTTCTCACATCCTGATACTGAACTCCTGCTAGAATTTCCACCAGGTCCTTTATCTATTGGTAACTCCCCTGTCTCCAGTATACAGACAATGAAAGTTGGAGATTCCACTCTCAACCTTCTCACACCGACACAATGCGTTATGGACAGGCTGGCAGCCTTCTATCACTGGGATGATACACAGTCTTTGAAACAGGCTATACTTGTTGCCGCGCTTCATGATGTAGACATGGAGAATATTGCCGAATGGTCCATCCAGGAGGGAAAGAGTGATCTGTTTAATCGTTTTAGAACAGATTTGGATAATTCAAAGAGTAAACAGTATTTATAGCCGATCAGATTTCCTTTCGGAGAAGAAATGGATGGGGTATTTCGAACTGCTGCCATAGCTGGGAATGAGTTCTAAACTTTGAAATCTGGTACCCCTTGGTGGAGGCATTTCGAACCGTTGCTAGTAGCTGTGATTGAAGCGATGCAGTTTTCTCCAACTCACCGGAATATTCTATACCGGTGATTTCAGGATATTGGATCAAGTAAGCGAATTTTATCAAGGACTTCCTGAACGGCTTCAATCATGCTTTCCAGAAATCTCTGATCATCAAAGGGATCACCCTCATAATCCATCCGATTCCTTCTTCGATGTGCATCCGATAGTAATACGGCTTCTTCTGTGAGTTCCAGTGTATGAGTTAGGACTTGAAACACAGAGAATCTATTCCCTCTGGCTTTGTACCCATGCCACCTGAGAGCTGCGGTGCATAGACAATGAGCCGCACGATAAACAAGAGAGAATCGTCCATCAATGCTAATTGATTCATTCCGGGCATCCAGAAGAAGACACTCGCCTCTGTTCACAAGTGTATCGAATTCCATCTTGGATGGATTAATCCGTTCAAGATTCCATATTTCAACTAGATTCTCAAGTTGATCAGAGGTCATTTTCATTTCCAATCAGGAATATCTTAGGTTGAGATCGAATATTCAATATAAAAGAGTTTCCTTTTTCGTTTATCTCCCGCCATTCAT
>QNDS01000075.1 GCA_003644925.1 Candidatus Fermentibacterota bacterium | reverse complement strand
CTTGATATATTCCTCGAAGCAGAGGAGGGTGGTAATGAATAAATCAATACTGTTCCTTATTCCTGTTCTATTTCTTTTTGCGTGCGGTGATACAACCGTAACGCCTGACACTACAGATCAGACCGCAGGACCCGTTGATCCCTACGGTGATCCTCCCGGTTACACCGGAGACCCTTTTGTGGGTTTCCCCGAGCCGGTCAGTATGAGTATCCCCGGAGAAGAACTCCCGTTTGTATACGAGGAGGAGATACTGTCAGGAACGCATTTCACAGTTCAGATATCAGCGGCAACAAACGAAGAAACCGCACAACGCCTGAAAGAATCGGTTTCCGCAGAAATTACTCATCCGGTATTTATCGATCATGAGAGCGGGTACTGGAAAGTCAGAGTAGGTGCCTTCCCTGCCATGGAAGATGCAGCTGCTTACACGCAGGTTCTTGTGAACATGGGTTTCACAGATGCCTGGGTCACAACAAGAGAACCCTGACCTTGACAAAAGACCCTCTAAATGCGATATAACCAACCGCTCCGGCAACGGAGTTTAAAAGAGAATTAGAGCGAAGAACATACACTTGCGCGGGCAACCGAACATCTGTGAGGTTCCCCGCTCGATCTAGAGCGCAGAACATTGCCGAGCGGGAATAGCTCAGTTGGTAGAGCCCTACCTTGCCAAGGTAGCTGTCGCGGGTTCAAGTCCCGTTTCCCGCTCCATGCATAAAAGAGAGCAACCAAATTTAGTGGTTGCTCTCTTTTGTTTGGCTAACGCGGGGACGTCGGCAAGGTAATTCACATGTATCTCGTATCCCGCTCCGCAATTTATCCCCTACGCGGGGACGTCGACTGGTTGATTCACATGCTTCTCGTATCCCGCTCCATATCCCGCTCCACCAGGCATGAATTAATAAAATCATCCCACCTTATCTCCCATGAATCCATCAATTCAGCCTTTTCCTCCTCGGTCATTGCCGCGTCCTCGATGGAGTTCATTATCAGACATTTCAAATCAGCAAGGGATAAATCCCAGGCCAGAACGGCAACGACGAAATCGCAGGTAACTCCGCCCGAGCCGAAGATTGCGGGGTCATCAGGATTTATTGAGATGCGGATTCCACTGCGCATAAGCAGAATTGCCGGATGGTTCCGGAGATCCGGCACATATCCGAGGACCTGGTTACTGATAGGACATATCTCAAGATGGATTCCCTCTGATGCGTACATGGATGCAAGCTCCGGCAGTTTTACCAGTTCGATACCATGACCAACACGCTCGGCACCAAGAAGATATGCGTCTATCATGTTGTTGTTCACTGATCCTGGATACGGTCCTGTTAACGATACCGGGGAATCCTGCACTCCTGTTGGAAAACTGCTCTCACCATCGTGAAGGTAAAGCGGCAGTTCGAAACCGTACTCTGCCATTGAGTATTCGCGAGCTTCCTCCATCATCGGAGCCATGTAGTATGCTGTTGCGCCTTTATCTTCTTCCGAGTAGACATCGGCTCCAACAACAATGCCAGGGTACTGAGCCATGAGATCTGCAGCGGATTTCATGCTTTCTGTTATTCGGTTTCGGAAACCATCAACGGTCTCACCTGGGTAGAGATATCGGGAATCACAGTAAACGATCCTCAGGGTGATGTCTATTCCCTGCCCGGCAAGGCTGTCTACAATACCCTGATAGAATTCTACACTCCCCGCAGAGGGTGTGTGTGAGCGAAGCTCGATATGCTGAACATTCTCGTTCACAGCGTAATTGTAGAATGCCTGGTATATGTAATGAGTGCCGGCGTCAGGGTCGGCAAGCAGTCCATGCACCCTCCCGAATATGCTCTCGAACTCTGCCCATATATCCTCTCTGAATTCATCACTTTCATCGATCACTATGTAATCAATAAGACTGTCCCGCATAGCGGCATGATCGGGAGCTGATGTCAGCAACTGGGGTACTGAAAGCCAGGCATCATCTGGTATCGAATCACGGAAAAGGCGGAACGATTCGGTTGATGGATTGAAGTAGCAGTCGTTCCTGCCTGAAACAGAATCGAAGAGTGCAAAGTAATCACCCATTGCACTGGGGTGAACATGAAGTACAGCTCCCTTGGGAATGGCAAGAAGGAACCTGTACAGGTCTGTTCCCATGTATTCCTCCCTCACCACCGGGAAGAACTGATTGACCCAGGGATTCCAGGGCTCCTGTTGCCGGGCAGCATCAGCTTTTAATTCTTCGAATATGGAATCAACCATCATTTCTTCTTGAGAGAGTTCAATCACGGAAGCTATCTGGTTGAGAAGAACCTCTCTCGAATCAACGTAATTAGTTGTAAGCAATAATGATATAATGAGCATGGTCATTTGAATTCTCCTAACTTAGAGTCACTTGATATCAGACAATCATAGCGTCTGAAAGTAAGCCTGTCATGAGAATACTACTGACTGCAGTAACGCAGAAAGGCGAGGTGAATGATCACCCCGCCTTCCCGACATAAACGAGAACTAGAATGAAGACTTAATCGCACCCCAGGTTGACTGCTGGAGCGCAGATGTGCCCCACATGAAACTGAGAATATTTTCCCAGATCGCAACACTTTCATTAGCGTATGCCGGAGTGTATCCGCTGATGACACTGTAGCCATCGTTAGCAACACAAATTCCGGCTTCCCCTACAGTTGCGGAGGCTGTCCAGCCTGTTACTGGAACTGCATCCGAAACGGTAAACCTTGCGTTCAATATTCCAAGGCCCGGATCACCCCAACCCCAGTCGGTGATTCCATCTGCGATAGGATGCGCTGGCTCCCATGCATAGTGAGGAATAACCGGAGCTCCGAAACCTGCGAAGCCGGTGACTCCCATGTTGTTTGCAAGAGTACCCTGGCCTGCAGTTCCGGAAGCCCACTGCCAGGTTGATGCATAGATCCTTGCTGCACCGGTGTCGTAAAGATCGATGATACCACCCCAGTAAAGATCGTTACCAGTAGCGTACCAGGATTCAATGACGATTATGTCCCATCCAGCTCCAAGGCCATCCAGCGCGGAGTTAAAGGCGGCCTGCTGTCCGCCGGGCTCACCTGAGTAGGATTCGATGTTTGCAGAAGGCCAGAGGTTCGCTGCTGCGGTATTAACCGCAGTTCCGTAACCAGCATAATCATCGTAGTAGATAAGAACATTGGCAGGATCCTGAGCGCCTGCTAAAGCGCAGAGAACCAGTATAGAACAAACAAGAAACCTCATAAAGTGACCTCCTTTTGTTGAAAAAACCGATCTTCCTACCTGATTGAAGTTAAACATTGCAGAAAGCAGAGTCAAGCATATAATGCTGACACAGTGATTTCTGAATTGAGCGATTCCCGGTCAGTCTGACCGTTCCGGCATGCTAAAAAGGTAGTTATATATGAAGTCATGACATCATCCGGATTCGGAACGTGATGCGGAGTATTTGCGTTCGACACAGGAATAAGGAGTATAAATGGAAAACACTGTCTTTAACAGGACGGAGAACGAATCGGGCGGGCGACGGGTAAGTACGAAGGTTTATAATCTTGTTATTGGATTAGTCCTTTGCTGGGGTTTCTTCGCCAGCTGGATGATCGTTAAGATGATACCCTATAAATCGCTCGTTGATATCAACATCTGGGTGTTTTTTGGCGGCTATTTCGCATCCTGTTTTATTGGTTTCTTTATTTTTACAAAATCTGTTAATCCGTTTGTCAGTTTCATCGGCTACAACTTCGTTGTCGTTCCTTTCGGGCTGATCATCAATATTGTAGTGCATCAATACGATCCCGGTCTGGTTCAGAGCGCGATACGTGTTACCGGTCTTGTGACATTTGTAATGATGGTTCTCGGCTCCCTTTACCCGGCGTTCTTCAGCAAAATCTCAAGGGTGCTTTCGATTTCTCTTATTATCGTTATCGTTGTCGAAATGGTTGAGATATTCATCCTGGGGATACACCACGGGATCATCGACTGGATCGTCGTTGTTATCTTCTGTGGTTATGTGGGGCTTGACTGGAGCAGAGCGAACCGGATTCCCAAGACGGTGGACAATGCGGTCGATAGCGCAGCCTCTCTTTATATGGATATCATCATTCTGTTCCTCCGGATTCTCAGGATAATGGGAAGACGAAATTAGGCTGATGAGTTAGTTCAGGAATGTAAAGGTTGATCATGAGTTACAATATAGTTTCTCTGGAAGAAAGATATGACTTGTTTGAAAGGCAGGACAGAATCTGTGAGGAGGTATGGCCTGAATTTATGCTTCATGATACTGTAGCAAATAATAACTGGATGAAATTCATTGAAGCTTATAAGAAGTTTCAATTACTGATCATGGATGATAATGAAATACTGGCCGTTATTAATACTGTTCCGCTGCATTATGATGAAAGCATTAGTGATCTTCCGGATGATGGATGGGACTGGGGTGTTTTGAAATCAGTATCTGATTTCGAAGCTGGAAGAGAACCTGATGTGCTGATGGGAGTCCAGATTGTAGTAAATAAAAACCATCAGGGAAAAGGGTTGAGTTCTCTTGCCGTTAAGGAGATGTCAGATCTGGCCAGAAGAACTGGTTTCAATAAGTTGATATTGCCTGTCAGGCCCAGTGAGAAGCATAAATATCCATTAATACCGATGGAGGATTACATACAGTGGAAAGACGAGAATGGGTTGCCATTTGATAACTGGCTGAGAGTTCATATCAAGGCAGGCGGACGGATTGTAAAGGTTTGTTCAAAAGCAATGTACATTCCTGGAACAGTCGATGAATGGAAAGAATGGACAGATATGGATTTCCCTGGATCCGGATCATACATAGTCCCTGGTGCTCTTAATCCAATACTGATCAACATTGAAGAAAATAAAGGCATTTACACTGAGCCAAATGTCTGGATTATTCATAAAACAGAGAGTATTCAGAAGACATGACGGATTTGTACACCGAAAGATATGAGCATCCGGGTTACTACTGGGGTAAGCTCCCTTCCCATTCATGCTACCGTGTTCTCCAGCTACTGCCCCCTGATCGGCAGCTGCGGCTTCTCGACATCGGCTGCGGCGAAGGCAGGAATGCTGTTTTCTTTGCCCGCAACGGCTATCAGGTTACAGCTTTCGACACTTCACCAAAGGGTATAGAGAAAACGAAGCAGCTTGCTGCCGATGCAGGTGCTCCGGTTGAGGCATTTGTTGCGGACATAAACGAGTTCCGTCTCACCGGGCCGTTTGATGTATTGTTTTCGACAGGAGTACTTCAGTACGTTCCACCAGAACAGCGGAAGGATCTGTTCGCGAATTACCGCAGGTACACCAGTCCAGGCGGATTGAATGTGTTCTCGGTTTTTGTGAAGAAACCTTTCATAGAGAAAGCCCCCGATGCTGAGAAAACAGCGTATAAGTGGATTTCTGGAGAACTTCTGACATACTACCATGAGTGGAAGATAGAATACTCTTGCGAGGATATCTTCGACTGCATGTCCAGCGGAGTGGCGCATCAGCATGCGGTCAACAGGATTGTTGCCAGAAAAGAAACCAGTTAGATAACAGGAATGATATAGCGAATCCAGATTATCAGGAGGTATGGAATGAGATCACTTTTCAGTTTGGTCTTTCTGCCCGTATTTGCTATTTCGATTGTACTTTTTCCCAATGAGATCCAGGCAGATGATTACGAAACTTTTTCTTTCGTAGTTTTCGGTGACAACAGACTCCCTGGTTATTTCCCATTCAATGAAAACCAGATTGAAGAACTCGAGCTGTGCTTTGAGCAGATAATGCTGTACGCTTATGGTCCGGATGCGCAGCTGGATCATGAACTGAGTTTCGATCCAACGACCGGAGAACTGGACTGGTTTAGAGTGTGGCCTGTAGGTGCACCTGATCTTTACTCCTTATCAGTATTGAAAAATGGATGGCCACGCCTGATGCTTCGCGGACCCGGTGCGAATATAGTACTGCGTTCTGAAGGACAGGCCTGGGTATACCGCAGTATCATCGAAGATATTACAGAAGGAGCAGATGATCCGCTATCTGGTCCATCTTTCTGCCTCAATACAGGTGATATGACCTATTTCGGTTTCTTCGGAACATCCAGAGATGAGAGCCCTTTCTGGAGTGATTTGTATGAGCGATTCCTGACCAGACTTCCAGAAAGTAATCCAGAGGGGCTTCCAGGTCGGTATTTTCCCGCTTCGGGGAATCATGAAACCTGGCTGGATGAAAACCTTGATGGTCTCCTCAGTACGGTACCTTACTTGCAGGAAATGGGTTTCACTGTAGAGAACCGGGTTTACATGTTTGATTTTGAAGGTTGTCGGTTCATCTTCCTTGATACCGGTGATATGGATTACCGGAATCCGTCAGAATGGGGAGGTAACCATCCGGGATTCCAGGTACAAATGGATATTTTAACCGGCTGGCTTGGGGAGGCTGTTGATATAGGCAGCAGACAGGTTTTTATCACGTTTCATAATCCTGCATTCTGTCAATCCGGGTTCGGACCACTGCCCGAAGAACACAACCCGCATTATTACATAGAACCTTTTGCATCTGATCTGAGTATTACTGTGTTCAACGGGCATGTACACACTACGGAAGTGTATGAAGTTGAAGGGATCAGATATCTTGTCCTTGGGGGTGGAGGCGGTGAACAGGGGCATGAAGCAACTCCTCAGTCAGATGACTACCCTGAGGAAATGTACTGGAGAGGTAATCAGAGAGTAGAGGACTACAACTACCTTCTGGTGCAGGTAAGTGACGATGGGTTGAATCTGCAGCTTCAGCGCTACCGTCCCGAATCCGAAAACCCTTTCGAATCTGTGGAGCTGTATAGGTAGCATTTATGCGATTTCCCTATCCAGGACTGACACCGTAGTTTGATGAGATAAGATGAGCCGAAGCAAACCGATCAGAGTAATATCGTTCGATGGTGATATGACCCTGTGGGATTTCGAGAAGGTCATGCGGCATTCTCTTTCAATTACCCTCGCAGATCTGCGGCGTCACATTCCAAACCAGGCATCCGCAGGTCTGACCGTGGACATGATGATAGAGATTCGGAACTCGGTCGCTGACGAACTCAAGGGAAGGGTTATCAATCTTGAAGATATCCGGTTTCATGCATTCAAACGCACACTGGAATCCATCGGTTGCTATAACGATACCCTCGCGGCCCACCTGAATACCCTGTATCTCAAGCACCGGTTCGAGGATATCGAGCTGTATCCTGATGTTATGCCGGTCCTGGATATTCTCCGTTCGGATTTTACCATCGGACTCCTGTCCAATGGTAACGGGTATCCGGAAAAATGCGGGCTTCCGGACCGCTTCAGTTTTGTGGTGTTCTCACAGGATGTTGGAGTCGAGAAACCTCACTCAGGAATGTTTCGTGCAGCGTGCCGGCATGCAGGCTGCGATCCATGCGAACTAATACACATCGGGGACTCCCTGGGTTCAGATGTTGCGGGTGCAAACGGAGTTGGAGCCATCTCGGTGTGGCTCAATCGGGATAACGAGCTGAATGAAACCGGTATCGTGCCCGACTACGAGATTCAATCCCTTTTCGAACTCACAGAAGTCCTGAAGAAAACACCAGAAATAACAAGATAACAGGTTGGATTTAGTTTCATCCATGCCTTGCCGGCAGTTGCGTTTGATCAGTACAGGATGCATATCATCTCTAACAGGCAGCTGGTGAGCGAAACAACAACAAACTTGCAGGGTAAATGAAACAGCAAACTGATGACTGGGTCACGATACTGAAGCAGGACCTCGGTGTGCTCAGCAAAGCCTTCTCCACGAAAGCAGGAAGTACTCCCGCCCTGGTTCCAGGTGAGCGGAGAACCGTTGCCGTTCTATTCACTGATCTCAAGGGTTTCACCAGCATATCCGAGAAACTCGATCACGAGATCGTTCATTCCATCACGAGCAGTGTGATGAGTGGATTGTCACGATTGGTTGAGTTCCACGGCGGATACGTAGATAAATTCGAAGGTGACAGGATCATGGCTCTGTTCGGCGCGGAGAAGGCTCATGAGAACGATTGCGTCCGGGCAGTATCGTGCGCTGTCAGTATGATCGACATGGTGCAGGAGTTCGCCTCCGTGCTTCGTGACAGAGGTCTTTCCATCGATGCCAGGTCAGGTGTTAGCTACGGCGATGTAACCGTTGCGCCCGATCCTTCCGGTCACATGACGGCTACCGGGGACAAGGTGAACATCGCTTCGCGTATGGAAGAGATGGCAGAGACAGGGACCGTTCTGGTAACCGGAGCAGTAAGAGATACCGCCGGGGGGCTTTTCGAATGGGAGGACCTGGGTCGTGTCTCCGTAAGGGGCAAGAAGGAGCCGGTGCATGCCTTCCGTCCGACCGGACCGGGTACGGCGCAGATCGAGAGATGGGAACGGGCGAAGAAGCTGGCCTCGGTTCCGTTCGTGGGCCGCAAGAAAGAACTGTCCGAGTTGGAAGATCTTCTTAATAAGCAGTCCGGGTCTACAGTTGAGTACAACAGACGCGGCGGCGCAAAGCACATCTTCATTGGTGTTCAGGGGGTTGCGGGTATCGGAAAATCCCGTCTGATACATGAGTTCCGTAAATACCCTGACCTTCACTCCGATGGAGCACTCGTACTGAAAGCTGGCTGTGCATCCTACGCCCAGCCTCCACTCTGGCTCATACTGTCGTTGATCAGAAACTGGCTCGATCCCGGAACGACCGGCTTCCAGACCGGAGAGATCATCAGAAGCAGGCTGAAGGATCTTCTGGGCAGCAATGATGCCGATGGGGGCACTATCAGGGATAATTCCATTGAAAGCCTTGCCCTGCTGCTGTCCTCCGAAGGTAAAGGTCTTCCGTCCTCGTCCCCGGATGTATCGGAAGATGAAGCCAGACTGCAGTTATTATCTTCTCTTTCGGACCTTGTTCGTGTACTCTCAGACAGTTCAAAAAGACTAGTAGTAATACTGGACGATATCCACTGGATAGATTCTGCATCGCGTGAGGTTGTGGAATTCCTGGCGGCCAACTGCAACACAAGATTGCCGATTCTGTTCATCCTGATGTACAGGCCCGAGCCCCGAACCGGACGCGATATCATCGAAAGCCTGCCGGAGGAATACACAATCGCAAATAAAATCATCCTCGAGGAGATTGATCCTGAAAGCTCCCGCGTGCTTATCCGATACCTTCTCGGCGCCGGCAGCTCACCCGCGCAGTCCGTATCGGAAGATATCATCGAGTTCCTGTTCGAATCATCCGGTGGAAATGCATTTTTCATAGAAGAGCTGGTTCTCGGCCTTACAGAAAACGGTCTGCTCGAGCAGGACGCAGCCGGTGAGTGGATACTGAGGGCGAGCCCCGAATCCATCATCATCCCCCGAAGCGTCAAAGGTCTTATCAGGGCCAGAACGGATCAGCTGCCTTCCGAGCCGCGCAGGCTGCTCCAGATCGCCTCTGTTCTGGGCGAAGAGTTCAATCCGGAAGTCCTCTTTCAGGTTGCTGAGGATACCGGCCTGGAGGAAAATCCTGACGGACCCTTCAGAGAACTCCTGGATAGAGGTTTTTTTGTACATGATGACGAAAAACATGATGTTGTTGGATTCGAGCATGTACTTGCAAGAGATGCTGTGTACGAGACCATTTTGAGGCAGAACCGCAGGTTTCTTCATTCACTCTGCGCCAATGCCATCATCAAGCATGAAGAGAACGACCCGAACCTTGCAGGCTCAATCGCAAGACACCTGTCCGATGCAGGGGAGATAGAGAATGCAATCCCCTGGGGAATACGGGCACTGAACCTTGCCACAGGGCGATATGACAGAGAAGCCGTGCTTTTCTGGTCAGGAAAACTTGAGAGCTGGATCAGAGAGGAACTCGATTCGGCAGATGACGCAATGCTCCTGATAGAAGTACTGATGAAGCGTCAGAAGATAGAGGGTCTCAGGCTCGAACGGCAGGAACAGCATGCAACGCTGGAGAAAATCGATGATCTCATCACGCGGTGGAATCTCTCGGACCTGCAGGCCGGATTCATTATGACAGTAGGAAGCATGCACAGGCGGGCGGATGATCTCCCGGAAGCTCTGGAGAAGTTCGAACGATCTCTCGAGCTGTACAGGCAATCTGAAGACAGAAGCGGGATTGCGCGCGCTACAAGCGCTATTGCCATGTGCAAAAAGCAGATGGGACTTGTCAGGGAGGCAGCAGAAGAGCAGGCGGATGCCGTTTCGCTATTCAGGGAACTCGAAGATACTCAGAATATTCCCAGAGCACTCTTCAGGCTCGCGTCCACAATGCATCTTCTAGGTCGGTACGAGGATGGGTTGAATATCCTCAATGAAGCACTCGAACTCGCGCGGGAAGCAGGTAATAGAACTGTAGAAGCAAATATTCTCAATCAGAGAGGAGTGCTGCAGCTTATACTCTCTGCGCATGAACAGGCTCTTAGCAGTCAGCAGAGTGCACTGATCCTTTCTCGCGAAATAGGAGACAAAGCCGGTGAACTCTCTTCACTGAACAGCATGTGCAATGCGCTGTACAGAATGTCCCGGAACGATGAAGCCCGGGAATTCGGTCTGGAGACTCTCCAGGCCAGCAGAGAGCTCGGAGAGCGCCGGACCGAGGCAAACGTTCTCAATACTCTTGGACTCGTCGAGTGGGGAATGGATCGGGATCAGGCTTTCGAATACTTCGGGGAGTCATTGAAAGCACAAGCGAAGATAGGGAACAAAACGGGACAGGCTGCCGTCCTGTGGAACCTGGGTCTTCTATCTTTCGATCTGCTGTGTTTCGAGGACGGGATTGAGTACTGCTGGAAGTCGATAGAACTCTATAAAGAGCTGGGGAACAGGAGGAGAGTGGCAGAAAAACTCACAATCCACTCCATCACTCTCACCGAAATGGGAAGAATTGACGAAGCTGCAGCCTGTCTGGAGGAGTACGAAAACGATTTCAGAGATATTAATGATTCCAAAACTCTGTTACGACACATCTTCGCCAGGGGAGAGTTTGCATTGAGGAATGGAGAACTCGGCAAGGCTGAAGATTACTATATCAAATCCATCGAGCTTGCGCGTGAGACGAATACTAATGTCACTGTTGCTCAGTCTCTCCAGAACATAGGCCTGATCAGACTTGAGCAGGGCAGGGCTGAAGAAGCGAAAGAATATCTCAAGAAAGGTTTCGAAGCAGTCGATGGAGTTGAATTCCTGGAAACATACATTGCCTGCGCAGAGTACTTACTGATGGCAGACAGAAAGGAAGAAGCCACTCAATTTGCAAGGAAAGCGTATGCAAGGGCAGAGGCTGCCGGCAACAGAAAAACCATGAACAGAGTGGATGATATCCTGAAAGAACTCGTGGAGAG
>QNDS01000074.1 GCA_003644925.1 Candidatus Fermentibacterota bacterium | reverse complement strand
GGGGGATACTTCAACAAGATCGATTTCAGCGACAAAGGCTGGATCATGCTCGTGCTGTTTGGAGCTCCCATCAACCCGGGAAATCTGTACAACCGCGCCCTGGAATTCGCAACTGCAGCTATGGATATCCCCGAACTACGCGTACGTATCGGGTTAACTTACGGTACAGCGTTTACCGGATTCGTGGGGAGCGAATTACGAAGTGAGTATACCGCTGTTGGATCGGTTGTGAATTTATCAGCGCGGTTTGCACAGAACAAGACGCGAGCTGTGACTTACCTGGATCAGCCGATTTACAGACAAATACACTCGAATTACAGAGTATTCGAGTTAAAACCGCGAAAGTTCAAAGGATTCGAAGGAAAGACACCTGTTTACAGATTGATCGGTAAAAAGGACTCTCTTCAGATCTCCTCATTTGAAGGGCGTATGGTCGGTCGCGATCCTGAGCTGGACCTTCTTGCGGAATTTATCCAACCACTCAGAAAAGGCAAGTTCGGCGGTATCGTATATGTTTATGGCAATCCAGGTATTGGTAAGTCACGACTGGTACATGAACTGATCGGGCGGCAGGAGTTAACAACACTGATCCTGCGGACCGACAGCGTCCTCAAGAAGCCGCTGAATCCATTCACATATTTTTTCAATCACTACTTTAAACAGAGTGAAGAAAGCTCTCCAGAAGGCAGGAAAGCAAGGTTCAAGACGATCTATCAAAAGTTGATTGGTCGAATTGTAAGCCTGTCTGATGCTGGTAAGCGCGTGAAAGCCATAAAGGAATTGAATCGCATAGAATCGATAATTGGTTCAATGATCGGACTGTTCTGGGATGGATCGGTATACGACATAATCGCCTCCCAGGATCGAGCAGTTGCAACGCAGCTGGCGATCAAGGAGTTCTTTATCGCTTTGAGTCTTACTGAGCCGATCATCCTTCTGATTGAGGACATCCAGTGGCTGGACAATGAATCCCTTGCAGTCTTTGAAATATTAACACGCCGGATCGAGGACTGCCCTTTGATTATTCTTGCATGCAGTCGATTCAATGATGACGGGTCCAGACCGGAGCTGAGGCTTGATGAGGATGTGCTCCGTCATTCGATAACCCTGAACGTACTATCCGGGGATTATACAAGAGCATTGATTGAAGATCGTCTTGGGAATAAAGTTGACTCCGAGCTTGCAGAACACATCAAGATCCGGACGGAAGGTAATCCTTTTTATACGGAACAGTTCTGCCTCTTCCTGCAGGAGAACGTCCTTATCAAGGTTCAAGAAGGGCAATATCGTCTTATCACAGAGCTGACTGACATACCATCTGACATCAGCATGATCCTGATCTCCCGTATTGACCGTTTGTCGCTGGAACTGAAGGAAACGGTTCAGATCGCGTCCGTGCTGGGACGTGAATTCGAGGTGCAGGTGCTTGCTGCCCTGATCAGGCTTTTGCACAGGGTGATGCCGGATGCCGGAACTTCGCTGAAGGATCGGGAGATTCCCCAGTTGATCTTGCAGGTCGAAGATGAGGGTATCTGGGCAGCGTTGACAGAACTTGAATATATCTTCAATCACACTTTGCTGCGGGATGCAGCATACGATATGCAGCTCAGGGATCGACTAAGGGGTTTGCACAGGCTGGCAGGTGATGCAATTATCAGTTTGTATCCTGATAACAAGGCAATTTATGCAGACTGCGCACATCATTATGAACTGGCGAAGGAATGGGAGAAGGCTCGAGAATACTGCCATAAGGCCGGGGACTATTTTCATGAATCACTTCAGTATGATGAAGCCCTGGCATATCGACAGAAAACACTGTCAATAAGCCGGAAAACACTGGGTGAGAAACATCTGGATACAGCACAGGCATACGATGGCTTCGGAGATGTTCATTCTGATATGGGCAACTTTGACGCTGCTTTAGCTTACCATGAAAAAGCCCTTGCCATCAGGAAGAAACTGCTCGGCAAGAAACATTGGGAAACGGCTGCTTCATACAATAACATCGGAAGAGATCATCTGGAGAAAGGCGACTATGAGACTGCTCTGAACTTCTATGAAAAAGCCCTTGCCATCCAGAAGGAAGCACTTGGTGAAAATAATAAAGATACAGCTATTTCATATAATAATATTGGAGATGTTTACTGCTACATAGGTAAATATGACAAAGCTTTCACCTGCCTCGAGAAAGCCTTAGCAGTATACATAGAATTGCTGGGTGAAAAGCACCCGGAAACAGCTATTTCATACAATAACATAGGAGCCGCTCACTCAAAAACAGGCAACCATGACCAAGCTTTAGCCTACTATGAAAAAGGACTTGTCATGTTGCGGGAATCACTTGGGGACAAACATCCGGACACGGCAACAGTATACAATAACATCGGACTGATTCATGCGTTTAAAGGCAGCTATGAGGAGGCTTTAACCTACCTTGAAAAAGCCCTCACCATCCAGAAGGATATATTTGGTGAAAAGCATCCGAGTACGGCGACTTCATACAATAACATTGGAAGCGTTCATAGGCGTAATGACGATAACAATATGGCTTTAGCATACTATGAAAAAGCTCTTGCCATAAAGATCGAGTTGCTGGGGGAGAAACACCCGGGCACGGCAATAACACTGGGGAATCTTGCATTAGTGCGTGTTTCACAGCAGAAATACAAGGACGCCGAGCAGCTCTTAAGTCAGGCTTTAGCCATCTTTGTGAACTCGCTTGGAGAAAGTCATCCGCATACCATAACAACCCTGACTCGTATGGTTGCTATGTATGAGAAAGCGGGTAATGAAACGGAAGCTGAACGGATTAGGAAACAGCTGGAGGTGGTTGAACGGGAAAAGCACTGACATTCACTCGGTACATCTCTTCTCCGTTCTCCCGAGGAGGTCTATGCGTTTCCATTTTCCGGTTCGGAATCGGAGGAAAAACACCAGGGCGAATATGGCCACATAGAAACTTGTGAATAGCCATAGAGTAACAATACCAGCATTCTGAACGGCGTAAAGGTAGATGACTCCGGGTATCCAGAAGAGCCATGCCAGAAGGCCGGAAGCCCACATGACGAATTTCGTATCTCCCGCTCCCCTGAGGGCTCCGCTGTACATCAGGCTAACCGCATCGAAAATACCCCAGGCGGCAATAATCGCCAGAAGTTTACCCGAAGTAGATATCAGCTCTTCAATAGTACAGACGGAATCCGGACTGAAGAACAGCCGTGAATAGAAACCGGGAAAAAGAATAAAAGTAGCGGCCAGTGGAACAAAGTAGCACATGGCAAGCAGCAGGGTTCGTCTGGCGACTTTCACAACCAGATCATTTCTTCCCATTCCAATACACCTGCCAACGATTATTGTTGTAGCGAAACCGAACCCAAGCAAAGGGTTGAAAGCCAGATTGTTCACGCTGAAAGCAAGGTTGTTCGCTGTAAAATCGACGGCTCCAAGTCTTCCTGCGATGAATATGAAGATTGTAAAACTTGCCACATCCATGAATATCTGAAGACCCGCAGGGAACCCGAACCTGATTATTCTCCCGGTAAGCTTTTTCGAGAATCTGAAGTTCTCTCTGGTTCTGTATTCAACAGCGGTTTTTCCGGTGAAGGCAGCGATTGTTAGTATGGTCCCGGGAATGAAGGATGAAATGGCTGTAGCAATGGCAGCACCCTTTATGCCCATTTCAGGAAAACCGAGCTTTCCGAAGATCATCAGATAATCAAGAAGGACATTAATCCCCGCACCAGTTATGACAGCCAGCATTGTAGGAACGGTCTTCCCGCGGCCGTTCCAGAAGGAAGATGCCGCTGCAGTGAAAACAGGTCCCGCCGCTGAGAACATGAGAATCTGAAAATAAATCTTCTCAAGCGCGATTATTTCAGATGAGTGACCGGAAAGGTTGAATAGAAGGCTTCCCGGTACTGCGAGAGCTGCGAGAACAGGTGCGCTCAGCATTGTGAGGAACAGACCCTGAGCAAGGGATCTTGAACATCCCTCCTTATCGCCCGCTCCGTAATACTGGGCGATGAATGTACCGGAGTAGGATACTGTACCATAAAAAATACAGAGCAGTGTAAAGCTGAGGATTCCTGCAGGAAGAGCGGCCTGAAGCTCAAGCTGGCTGTGCTGAGCAAGAAACAATCTGTCACAGAACATCATTACGGTTCTGCCTGCCATTGCCGCAATTATGGGAAAGGAGACAGCTATAATTGCCCTGTAGGAATCGGGAGGACGCTCAGCCATCTGAATCCGCCTTATCGGATAGTGCAGGCACTATCCGATCGTTAATAAAGATTAGTGATTATCAAGCCATCGAACATACAGGAATATTCGCGGGGGAGGTTATCGGATCAATCGTCTATGAGAATATTTCCTGATACGGTGTTGATATCTATCGAGAATTCACCATCACCGAACGCAGATGAGGTGCCAACCATATTATCACTGATGAAAGCGTCGAAAGTATCTGAAATCTCTATATTTCCTGAAATAGTCTCGATATTCACTTCAGCATCAACACCCAGGAAAAGAGTGATGTTTCCGTTTACCGCTTCTATTAAAAGGTCGTCTTCAAGATCATTTACAATACACTCGATACTTCCGTTTACAATTTCAATGATCCTGATTCCAGGAGACTCGATTATGTCGATATTTCCATTAACGGAATGAACATTCAGTTCACCACTGAAGCCTTCTGCATCAATATTCCCATTTACAACCTCTAATAGTGCTTCGCCTTGTCCGCCTTCAGTGGATACGTTTCCGTTAACCGATGCGAGTTCAATTGCAAGCTCGATGCCTGAAGGTATTTGAACTTCGAAATCCACACTGCCGCTATGCGATCCTTCCCATGCCTCATCGTAATTAACTTCACACATAATTCCGCTTACAGTATTGCATTCGACGGTTATGAAATCCAGTTCTTCTTCACTGCTGCAGGTGATTATGTAGACAACTTCCACCTGATCGGAAGACCATTGAGAAACAGTGATATCTCCATTTACAGTAAATATCTCTACCGGGTCTCCGGATGAAACTCCTATGGTGATATTTTCCTCTGTTACCACTTCCCCCGCATAGACAGAGGGAACCAGAACCAGGCAGACACTCAAACAGTACAGACGATATTTCATGACTGACTCCTTTCAAAGAAATTGCTCTCTCTGAACAAGATATAAGAATGGTTCTGCAATATGTCAAATTATACTTGACAGGATAAAAATATTATATATATTAATAGGTTATGCAAAAGTTTATTACATAAAAAATACATTCCCAAAGGTCACTTATCCAGCCCCGAATGCAGCGTGGAACCGCTATACCGTATCGAGGTAAAGAAGCTAGAACACACGTTGATAATGGAGAAAGGAGATCTACTATGAAGTTCATCATTATTCTGCTTCTGGTAATAGCTGTTATCTCTTCCCGCGGGCAGAAATGGGATCATGGATTCGAAGGCTCTGAAAATTCAATGCCTGGCTGGGAAGACTGGTCAGGGGAATCCGGTTATGAAGGCGAGGATGAATCGGCGCAGGACGATATTTTCCATGAATTCATAGATTCCGGATGGATGTCTTTCTCAGACTTCAGCGATTACATGAATGATTACGGCGATAATTATTCTGATGATCCGGAATGGCAGTCCAGCACCGTCTATCCCTCCAGCAGCAGCTACTATGACTGGGGCAGGAAGATCTATCAGTGGGAAGATGAGATCCCGGACATCAGGGGTTTCTCCTGGATGCTGAAGCAGATTGATCTCTCCCCGATGCAGCTGATGTATCTTGATGCCCTTACGCTCTGGGTGGAGTACGAGCTGGATGATCTTCGCGTTTACCATGAACTCGATGAAATCCGCTCTTCATTCTTCGAAGGGTTTGTAGAGGATTTCTATATGCCGATTGATATCTACTTCTTATGGGAGGACAGAAACTGGTACGCGAGCGATGTGCATGATCTCATTGCAGACGCTATGAGTGAAATTCATGATATGCTATCCTACGAACAGCTTGCCCAGGCAAGACAGATCGTGGATTACATACTCAACCACCCGCATCCCGAACCTCACTCACCGCATGAAGGCAGATAGAGACAGTGTAATCCTTAACCGTACTCAGTCGATGTCCTGTTCAGTCTGAAGGATTCATTACCCTTCCCATAAACAGTATTGAACCGGACTCGCTGTCCAGTATGAAGAACAAGAAGGGCGAGTTGATATTCATCTGCATCGGCTGCTCGGGGATTGCTGTAAGTGCCATGATAACTGCAGTAGCTGCTGCAGCTTCCGTACCGGTTTCGTCAACCTTTACGAAAGCCTTGTGCAGAACCTCCGAGATGAAAAGGTCCGGGTTGCCTGTAAACCCGCTGAAATCAGCGCCGCTTCCGAAAGCGGATACCATTCCAAGTTCTCTCAGCAGCTGGCTCAGCTGCATACTTCGCGAGAATTCGAATTTCGGCATGGACAGGGTTACGTTACATGAGGATAGTCTTCTTCTTATCGTCTGCAGCATGTCAGCGCTGAACCCCTGCTGAAATTCCTCAATGTCTCCATCCGGAAGGAGTATCAGCATGCTCGCGCCGCCTGCTGCGTAATCAAGCTCGACTGCTCTGCATCCCTCAGTGGCAACGTAGTTGAAGAATTCCGTCTGGTTCATCATCGGTACATCGATTGTGGAATCCCCGGCCAGGCTGAACGGAGCATCCGCTGTGGAACGTTCATCGAAGGGGTTGCTCCAGGAAGCCTTGAAGTAAACCGCATTCGTCAGAACAACTCTGGTATCTTCATTCAGCGCACCGGAAGGTATGAGATCCTGTATTCTGTTCATGGTACGCTCAGCGACCCATTCATTGATGGTTTCACGAGAGCCTTCGGGATCACTGATAAAATCAAGATTTCTCACCGCAGCACTGTAATATCTTGTCACTTCTGCAACGTATTCGTCCAGGAGGCTGAAGCCCGCCTCAACCCACAGGCCATTTGATATCGAAAGTGTAAAGGAGTCTCCCGAATCCGAACTGGAATTCTCACCCGAGCCCAGAGCTCCTGTCAATGAATAAAAAGCCCTGTTGATAGCTTCAACTGGAAGTGTGAAATGAAGCACTTCTGCCATTTCTGCTGCTGTCTGTCCCCTCGCTCCAGCGTAGGTCATTCCAAGGGCTGAGGAAATGCTGTAGGGAGAGAGGAAGATGTTGTCCGATTCCTGCAAATCACAGGCTTTCTTAAAAAGATCCATAGCAAACTCATTGTTGCCCAGAACCAATTCCTGCACCGCTTCGGCATCCGGCACTGATCGCTCTTCAGGCACAGCCAGGTTTTCATCTGCCGAGCAGGAAGAGCCTGTCGCGAGAAGGATGATGAATATCACTGAGAGAGTCGAAAGCATTCTCATTGGATTCCCCGATCTGATTACGTTTAGAATGATAACGATGAGCTACCAGCCCCGAGCCTGGGTTTCCTCCAGCAGCTGAAGCCAGGCGTACTTGGCAGTTCCATCATGATATAGAAGCCCCAGGGTTGCAAGATATTCCAAGAATCCCGGGTCCGAAACACCGTAATACTCCTCCATTTCAGCCAGCTGTTCACTTGATATATCGTGGAGCCAGTCAATAAGTACCAGTTTGATATTCTGTCTGTTTGTGTCCCAGGCGGTAAAAAATTCATGGTAGAACTGTGCCTGTTTCGTCTGGGTGCTCCCGCAGTGTTCAGATCCGGACTGATAGCCCACCTCGTTGAGCCAGATCTCCCTCCCGGGAAAGGAGCTTACTATCTGCAGAAGGTGCGAATGTACAATCTCCGGGTCAAGAACCTGGAACGTAGAACTCTGAGGGTAGTAGGTCAGCATGACAACATCGGTGTACTGGTTCACCTGCTGAACATGAGACAGGTCTCCTCCAAGAACACCGTTTGTTACAGTGTTCTTTACTCCCAGAACAATACCAGGATAGGATAATCGGATATAGTCCGAAGTGGCAGCAACGAACTGGATGTAATCCTCCCAGGCATCGTCTGAAAGGTAGAGATCCGTCTCATTGCCAATGCTTATACTGATTATTGTTACGTTGGATGGTATTTCAGAGAGAACCCAGTCCACAAGATTGTTGAAGGCTTCTATCATTTCTGGGGAATCCCAGTCACTGTTCTGAAGGTAATCGGGAACAGTACTGTGAACCGTGTTCACCACGGCAAGGCTCAGCATCACCTCTATATCGTTGTATCCGAAGAATCCGATAGCTTCAAAGACTCCCCCCATGGGGTCCTGATAAACACCTTCAGAAACTTCAATGGAATCCCACGGAATGTTCAGTTCAACGATCTCCGTTCCAACCTGCATTGCTGTACCCCATGAACTCGCGAAACCATCCTCACTTTCAGTGATCCCGATGCCAAACAGCCGCTCACCAGAGGGCTGCGGCGATTGGGCCGGTATTACCTCATAACCCTCTCCCGGAGAAGTGGACTCGTCCCCGCATGAGAAGAGAAGCAGGCATATTGTGAAAAGAATCGTCTTGAGAAGAATACTGATCCGGCTATTGTGCATTCTGTTAGTAATCGCGGGTACCTCTCTGCATTTGAGATTCAATAATCTGGATCCGCTGCTGGAGTATAGGTATATGCCCTCCAAGTAAGCAATCTGTTAAGATGTTCCCTCTTTGTCCATCTGGAATACGGAACCTTGTTCTCCGGGGTGTGTTATGTATGAAATGGAGGTGGCAGGATGTGGAGAATAGCATCATATCTAGTGATTGCAGCCGGACTGATACTTCTAACCGGTTCATGGGTGGATGGAGAGGATATGGAATACAGAGATCTCACTCCGGAAGAGGAGTACGTTATCGTTCACGGAGGAACGGAAAGCCCTTTCACGGGCGAATATGTAGACACATTTGAAGATGGTGTATACGTTTGCAGAAGATGCGGAGCCCCTCTTTTTATGTCCGAAACAAAATTCAGCGCACACTGCGGCTGGCCCGCTTTTGATCTGGCTATAGAAGATGCAGTTGAAGCCAGGCCTGACCGGGACGGAGCAAGAACCGAGATCCTCTGCGCTTCCTGCGGCGGTCACCTGGGGCATGTGTTTACCGGTGAGGGGTTCACTGAAAGAGATACACGGCACTGTGTGAACTCCGTTTCCATGGATTTCATCCCTGCGGATAGAATCGGAACGGTCTTCTTTGCCGGAGGTTGTTTCTGGGGAGTGGAAAACGCTTTCGAACGGACGTCAGGTGTTCTCGAAGCCCGATCCGGGTATATGGGAGGAACCACCGATGACCCATCCTATAGCGAAGTATGCTCGGGAGCCACAGGACACACCGAAACCGTTAAGGTTGTCTACGATGCTTCTGCAATTGAGTTCAGAGAGCTTGCAATGATCTTCTTTGAGATCCATGACCCGACACAGCTCAATCGTCAGGGAGTAGATATGGGAACCCAGTACAGATCAGAGGTTTTCTATACTACAGACGAACAGCTTACCATACTGGAAGAACTGGTCGGGACTCTCAGAAACCGGGGTTATGAAGTTGTTACGGAGCTGACCCCCGCAGGTGATTTCTGGTCTGCGGAGGAGTACCACCAGAACTACTTTGATAAAAATGGAATCGGAACTTCGTGCCACACGAGAGTACATAGATTTGAGCAGGAATAAATAGGGACGGAGGTAATTAAGAAATCTAATTACCTCCGTCCCTAATTATTGCTTCCGCCCTATTTCTTACTGATAGCTTTTGCTGCCCTCATGCCGTCAGCGATGGCTGTGATTATATCCCCGGCACCCGGAGTTATATCACCTCCGGCATAGATGTTCTTCACTCCAGTATACTGATCCTTATCAACCTCTATCTCGCCCCATTGTATGGTCATATTTTCTGCAATCTCATCGGGAAGGAAACCAAGGTCGGATGACTGTCCTATGGCAAGGAACACCGTATCAATTTCGATCCCGTGTTCGATGTCATCTTTCCTGACGGGCTTCGGTCTTCCGCCGTTCGGGTCGTCTATCATTTCGGCTTCCGCATAGAAGTATTTGAGTCTCTGCCCGGCTTTCTCTATTCTAATCGGTATGGTTTGCGGGCGGAAATCAATACTCTCTTCCATTGCCTCCTCTATCTCCTCCTCGTCCGCAGGCATGTCCACTATCCTGCGGCGGTAGGAGATAACAACTTCCGATCCCAGCCTCAGGCAGGTTCTTGCCGTATCCATCGCAACGTTCCCGCCGCCTATTACAAGCACTCTTGCGCCTACATCAATCGAACCATCCTCCGGTTTGTTCATAAGGAAATAGAAAGCATGTTTTACTCCAGCAAGCTCAACACCAGGTATTTTGAATTCAGAGCTTTTCTGCAGTCCGGCGGCAATGAAGAGGGCATCGTAATCATCCGACATTTTCAGGATGTCTTCACCGTTAACTTCTGTACCGAAGTGGAAATGCGCCCCGGCTTTTCTGAATACATCCATCTGCTTTTCTGAACCTGCCGCCGGCAGTCTGTACTCCGGTATAGCATGCTGTGCCACTCCTCCTCCCTCTTCATCCTTATCGAATACATGGGCTTCATATCCCATGCGGGAGAGGTAGTACGCCGCTGACAGGCCTGCAGGGCCCGTGCCTATTATCGCTACTCTGCCCCGGCCCTGTTCCAGTGGTTTCTCATCAGCCGCCAGCACATCTGAAAGTGATTCAAATTGCTCACAAGCGAAACGCTTGAGCCATCTGATGGCTATGGCTTCTCCCTGGTAACCCATAGCGCAGACTGATTCACATTCTCTCGTGCAAACCTTACCGCACATCTCCGGAAGAGGGTTATTGTCGAAGAACAGCTTCACCGCGCCGGCGTAATCTCCATCGGCAATGGCTCGCAGATATTCCGGTATATGCATGTGGGCAGGGCATGCTGTAACGCACAGACCGCACTGGATGCACCTTGCTGCCTCGATGGCTGCCTGCTCCGGTGAATAACCCCTGATCACCTCTTCAAAACTATTAACCCTTTTGTCTGGCCGGGCCGCCGGCATTTCAATCCTTGGAGAACCAGCCCACTTCAGAATGGAATTGTCCTGGCTGTAGCCTTTTGGTGTATGATCCCAGGATTTCTCGTCGGTGCCCGGTATATACGTACATGTATCCGCATTATAGGTTGTCCAGCTGTAGCTGTTCGAGAGGGATAGAGAGCCCGTTGAACAGACATCTATACAGAGAGCGCACCAGCAGCATCTTCCGTAATCCACAAGGGGCCGCAGCCCGGAGTCACCCTTAACAGGTTGCGAATCCTCCACCTGAACCATGCCTATTGCCAGGTTCTGACATATCTCCTCACATCTGCCGCAGCCTATACATTTATCAAGATCATTTCTGTGGAATCCCCTGTACCGGTC
>QNDS01000073.1 GCA_003644925.1 Candidatus Fermentibacterota bacterium | reverse complement strand
TATCCGACACCTTCCTTTCCGGGCAGTATAGCATTCCCCGGCTTCGGAGTTTCTGAAAGCCTGCTGGAGTTCCTTGGTTCGGATCAGGTTCTATACCTGATGCAGCCGGTAAGTATTGATTAGCCTCTGAACGGAAAGGACGGACTGAGATGAAGGTTGATGTAAGTTTCGAGAACGGTTTTGAGAAAGCCTTTGCTGCGTGCATTGTTCTTGCAGCTCTAGCTGCGGTATTCCTGGTGGGATACCTGATATCACCCGGAGCTGCATACGCTGAGTGGGACAGCTCAAGCGGCTTTGGAGACAGCTATTACCTCAGAGATATAGCAGATAACATTGATGATGTGTCCGGTGAGCTTTCGGAAATATCGGGAACTCTTTCCAATATAGAGAGGTCGATGCCCTGAACAGCTCAGCGTCGAGATTACTATTTGCTGCGATCATTCTTGTTTCGCTGTTTCTATTGTTACTTCCTTACGGGAAAGTATTTCTGTCTCAGCAGCAGAGGATCATCGGTGATCCAATGCCCGGGGCAACCGTTAAGAACGATTCCGATGTTTACGATCATGTATGGCATTTCTGGTGGGTGTGCAGCGCTCTTGAAAAAGGCATTGATCCCCGATACTGTGATCTTGTTTACCCTCCAGCCGGTCTTTCCCTGGTTTACCACCATATAGGCTGGTTCGATACTTACTTCTTCGCTGTTACCGGAATAAGCTGTGCTGATCCCGCTCTTTCGTTCAATCTCTCGCTGCTGCTGGGTACTCTGCTCACAGGACTGTTCGGCTGGTACCTTGCCAGATCATGGGGCGCGGACAGGTACGGCGCACTCTTTACGGCTCTGGCTCTGGTTTGGCTTCCCTCCAGAACGGCTCACCTTCTGCAGCACTATCAGATCGCGAATTGCTGGGCATTGATAGCCAGCCTGTGGCTATGCAGAGAGTACCTGAAGAACAGGAAGAGGAGATATTTCCTCGGGTTTGCAGCGGCTATGCTGGCAGCGGCGTTTCAGAGCCCGTTTCATGCGATATTCGCAGGCATCGGAGTGATCGCAACAGCATTCATAACACGTGCGGACTGGAAAAGAACCGCTATGCTTGTTCTCGTGGTGATAACGGTAATGATTCTTTACGGAGCCTTTGTCGTAACTTCACCCGGAGATGCCGGTTCCCCGGTAATGAACTGGAGAGAAGCTATATACTGGTCGGCTGAGCCGCAATCGTTCATTCTTCCGTCTCCATTCGGTCTCCTCGGAGAAGTAACAGGGCTGCAGCAGAGAGTGTCATGGATGCCGAATACGTATGAAGGTGTGGTCACACCGGGCCTTGTCATACTAGCAGCCTTCGCGATCATTATCTGGAAGAAGAAACGCTGGAGATTCGCGGCTGTCGTACTCGGACTGTTCCTGCTGAGTCTTGGCCCCGAGCTTCGGATACTCGGGAAGCCGCTTGGGATCCCCCTGCCGTTTCGGCTGATGCAGAGCATTCCTGTTCTAAATGGAATTCGAGCCCCTTCGCGCTTTGCTATTCTCGGAGGTGTTCTGGCCGCTGTTGGCGCGGGAATGGCATTTTCCCTGATGAAAGAAAGACTGCGAGCACTGTTCATGTTTCTCCTGCTGTTTGAAATGACGGTTTTGACACTGCCCCTCCTGTCAGCTGAGATACCCGGAGAGTGTTACGATATACCCTCTGAGACCAGAGTTCTTGAAATCCCCCGTGACAGTAATGTACGACGGTACGCTCTATTCCAGACTTCTACCGGATATGTGCGTCAATACGCTTTTCTGGCGCGTTTTCCGGATTTTCTTGAGGATGTACCGCAGTTTCCGGACATACAGGAGAATACTGACGTGATCATCTACCATAGATGGCTTTTTGAAGAAGCCGAGAGATGTTATTATGACAGCGTTTATTCTCAGTATTTCCCTGAGTTCACAGCAGATGATTCCGTCTGGATTACACGCAGGGGAGATATTGAATAAGGCCCCTCCGGGAGGGACCTTAATCCAATGAAAAGAATAGAACAGACGGTTAGATCGCGGCCTTGATGGCTCCCCATGTTGTACGCTCAAGCGCTACACCGGTGATGAAGCACTGGAACTCACAGACATAGAACGTTCCGCCGCCTTTGTATACCCAGAAGATAGTGTCGCGCTGACTGCACCATGCGGCGCCGTAGCTTTTGTTGGAGCTCTGGGGAGTAACATGTGTGCCGATGAATGTCAGGTCTGTCCCGTCCCACTCGTAGAAGTAAAAGTCGGACCAGGTCATGCCGCCTATCAATACCACGTTCGTACCGTTTATGGGGAAGATGGTACAGGCCATTGCAGAAGCACTGGCGGGCGGTTCGGAAAGAATCCACTGGTTAAGAAGAGTGCCGCTTGCGTCGAAGCGATAAAGGGTGTTGGTGGAGGCTTCGATTTCCCAGATTGCACCGGTCGCATCCATGTCCATACCCGTGGGTGCGGAGGCGGGGTTCGTGAAATCCGGGGTCCAGGTGCCCGACTGGTATCTGTAAATATCCGTATCTGACCCGAAGTCGTTTATCAGAAGGAAGTCAGGACCCTGGCAGATACCTGCGACATCAGGGACCTCGCCCGGGCAGGCGATCTGATCGACCAGGGTACCGGTATAGTCAAAGACCGCAATCATATCGGTGCTGTAGTCGGTGATGTAGATTTCGCTGACGGAATCGGAGCAGTCGATGCCCCTGGGGGTTTTAGCGCCAACTACGACCCATGTGCCCAGCGACGTAAGAATTATGTCGTCAGTAGAGTATCCGTGCTGCGGCTCGGCAGCTGAGAGACCCTCGTCGGCATAGCTGGTGAAAGCCATTCCCGTAATAAACAGAACGATAAAGAAAATTTTCATACTATATCCAATCTATCAGCGTATATAGCCCGCCAAATTAAGGCTACCCCATTATTTGATTACTAACGAACAAACATACAAATCTACTGGGAATTGTCAACTGAAACGATCAGCTATTAGTTCTTGGAGGAGCTTATCTTATCACAATCATACCGGTTGATGCCGCTTCGGATCCTGAAGAAATTCTGATGTGATACAGTCCGGATGGTACTTCCGTACCTGAGTCATCTTCAAGATTCCACTCCAGTGAGTGGAAACCTGCACTGAGTTCACCACTGACCAGAGTCATCACGATTCTGCCTGTGACATCAAAGATAGAAACGCGGGCAGGACCGGTCTGTTCAATGCAGAAATTGATAACAGCACTGCTTGTGGCAGGATTTGGTGATACCGGCTGAAGGGTGCCGAAGTAAACGGAGGAGCCTTCAGGCTCACTTATACCAACTTCCGTAACATCAATAGTACCGTTAAATGTGTCATGATTGTGAGCCCAGACATATATCTCGAGAGTGCCTGCTGTTGCTGGAGTTACATAAACCTCTGCTTGTCCTGCAGCATCGGTATAATCGATCTCATAGATTTCACCGGTCTGCCATGGACCTTTCTGAAGACATACACGAGCGCCCGGAAGGGGGTTCCCTTCGCTGGACACATTCACAAGAATATTGCTGTTGCCGGAGATAGCGGAAGTATGAGTAACTGCCAGCTCCATAGATTCGAGTGTCCACATTGGAAGCTCAGGGTCTCCAAAGAGATTGTATTCCTTCACGCACCAGTCATAGTATTCTGAATACGGCTGCGAAGGCGGATGGTAATCATCCAGACCGGTTGCGTGGGCAATTCCCATTTCGAACAGATCGTTATTGAAGTACTCATCATAGAAAGCCTGACATAAGTGCTCGCTCATTCCCTCGCCGATAGCTCCCGGGAAATACCATCCATATCTGGCGTTGAATGCTCCGAAACCACCGCCCTCTTCGCTGTTGATCCAGCCATCGCCACAGCACCACTCATCAAAGGCACCGGTCAGGCAGGCCATTGTGTTCCATATTGTAACACCGGAGCCGTTTGTAATGTTAGTAAGATTCATGATGTCCGTAACAGTGAAATCTTCCCCGTAATTAGTATACATGCCTGTTACGCCGCCATGATTCGCGTGATAAACGTGATGAGCGCCGTCACTTATCATCGCTATGGTATTCGGTGTGCTGTTTGTACCCCACATCTCGTAGAGCTTTTCTTCATCCCATCCGGGCGGAACGAAATTGTCAGAGATGAGTTCACCACCTTCAGCGCCATAACTGGTGCCGGAGCCGGAAAGATCACCGCAGGTGTATCCCATTCTTATCTCCGGCGGGGAGGTTTCGAAGTAATCAACAAGAGTTGTGTCAAAACTGCTGGGCCTGTGCTCGTAGAAGAGAACCTTGTTTACAAACAATTCAGCCTTTGCTGGGGAAGCTACAGTAGCGCGGCCTACCCATAGATCCGGGTGATAGTCCACATCGTCTGCGGACTCGCCCCATACGTAATTTCCGCTGCTGTCCCAGAGGTCTTCTCCCGGATAGGAGTCGTTGATATCAGCGAAGTAAAGATCGGAGGGTGCGTATTCGATATTACTTCCTGCATTCAACTCTGCTCTTCTGGCTACGACTCTGCTGTCATCTCCGGCTATAAGCACATAATCCACACCTTCATCCCGACAGTCAGTGAGAAATGCACGGATATCCTGCGGGAGATCATAAAAACTGTACTGACTCTGTATCCACTCAGTTGTATAGACACTGGCGGGAATGCCCTTTGCTGTTTTCCAATCAGCAAGTTCCTGCATCACAGTTTCGTAATCGGGAATTGTGATGATAACATACTGACCGTAGAGAAGATCTTTTGCTTCGACGAATGAAGCGCCCGAGGGAGAGACCCCTCCGGGATTCACAACGAGATGTCTAACCATCTCCTGTGAGCGCAGCTCACTTGAAATGAGTCTTTTCTTAATCAGCAGTACAGAATTATCGCTTTCGTACTGAACCGAGACCAGCAGGTTTGAAAGAACCTGCAGCTCTCTGCTCGAAGGATTCCATCGCACCGGATATACGGTAGCATCGGCTACAGGGATACCCCATAGAGCCGATGATCCGGTAAGTTCAACAGTTCTGTCCGGATAGAACTCATCGGAGCCGTAGAGAGCTGGATCAGGTTGAACAGGCACTGAACGCTCCGGCAGTGACACAGGAACAGGCAGAGTTGATGGAAGAACCAATTCCGGTCCGGCAGGGAAGGTTCTGTATTCCGCTTCAATGATCTTGATTGAAACAGCACGGCATCCGGTCGGCATGGCAATTCTGACAGGCATCACAGGAAGCGAAGGAAAACCGACAATCCCTGTTGAAGGTAAACCGGGAACAGTTACTTTTATGAATGCATCCATACTGGTTATAGTGAGTTCTGTTTCGTCGAATGGAATAGTCAATGTTAATTCAGAGGCATAAGAAAAACCGGCAAAAACCAGTAAGGACATACTGAGAATATACAATCCCGTTTTCATCTTCTGACCTTTCTGGCAATTACAAATGGCCAGGCTCGGAGTTTCTTTCAACTGCTTGAATAGAGCGGTAACTCTACTTAGTGTCTGTGCTTAAAAGCCTGCCGAGAACCCATGATATCGGGACCCACAGGATGAAAGCGCCAATGAAAAACGGCAGACCATGATCAATGCCAAGCTCTTGGGCATGAAGGCATACTATTCCAGCTGCGCTCCAGCCAACGAGAAGCAGACCGAAAACCACATTGCCGATCTCCTGAAAACCACGGGCAAAGGAGGCGATACCAACCGCTGTGAAGAACACCGGCCACCACTTGCCTACGGAAACCCCAAGACCCCAGAGGAGGAAGAGAATCCCGACTCCTCCGAAAAGAAATGCAAAAATAATGATGCCTCTGCTTTTTCCCGCCATAATGCTTAACCTCCTTCAACCGGAGGTGTCAGGCTGATCAGGTCGATCAGCCATTCTCCGCCGATGTTTCTGACGATGATCTCCTGAAGACCATCGTCCGTTCTGACAACTACAACTCCCACAAGGCTGTCCGGATAACTGACAGACTTGATGCTGGTACTGAGATTATGCACATCTTCAGAGATGCTGACCATCCTTACGAAGATATCCTCTCCCGTCAGGCTAAGGAACTCCTCTTCTGTCATGCTTCCTGCAAGGCTGGTCACAGCTGCCTCGGATTCGATCCAGCCGAACTCGTGCAGGATTGAAGCTGTAGAATCGTACCACAGCCGGCTTTCCGGGGTAATCAGAGCCCAGGCTTCCTGGTAGTTTGAATCGGAGATCGCTGCAGAGAAAGACGTTACAACTACCGAAGCTCTATCGGCTTCCCCGCAGGAGATCAGAGCGATACAGATCGAAAACAGAGCAATTGCAGCTTTCACAGTAAATGCACAACCATTCCGCTTCGGAGTTTCGGCTCGAACCACGTCGACTTGGGAGGCATCACGTTACCGCTTTCGGCAACTTCTATAAGCTGATCAATGGAGGTGGGGAAAAGTGAGAATGCGACTTTGTGCCTGCCTGAATCAACAAGCCGCTCAAGCTCCTGCGTGCCGCGGATCCCGCCGACGAACTTGATGCGCTCACTGGTTCTGGGGTCATCAATGCCGAGTAGAGGATTCAGGAGGTTCTCCTGAAGAATGCTTGCATCCAGACTTTTAACAGGATCGGAAGCCGGGAAGCTGCCGGCTATCGGTTCAAGACCATACCACTTTCCGCTGAGGTACATTGAATACTTCAGTCGGGAGTCCGGACTCGGGACAGCATTTTCGGTAACATTGAATTTCCGGCGGATCTCCCGCATGAATTCATCTTCTGAATTACCATTAAGATCTGCAACCACTCTGTTGTAAGCCAGTATTTTCATCTGGCTTTTGGGAAATATCACAGCCAGGAAGTAATTGTATTCCTCATGACCTGAGTGGTTGTCATTGGAATCTCGTCTTCTTTCTGCAACTATCGTACCTGCAGCGCTCCTGTGGTGCCCGTCGGCTACATAGAGAGAAGGGACTCTATGAAATATCCTCTCGATAGCTTCTATTTCGTTATCCTCAGTAACCAGCCAGAGTGTATGCCGGATACCGTCGGGCGACACGAAATCATATTCAGGATCGGTACGGGAGCAGACCTTTCTCTGAAGGGCATCGAACTCCGGAACATCGGGGTAAGTAAGGAACACAGGACCGCACTGGGCATTCTGTGTTTCTATATGGCGGATCCTGTCTTCTTCTTTAACTTTTCTTGTGAATTCATGCTTCTTGATGAGATTGTTGCTGTAATCCTCAGCGGAAACATTCGCGACGAGCCCAACCTGTGAGTGATCGCCCATTATCTGGCGGTAGAAGTAGAACATCGATTTTTTATCCTGTATCATCTCACCGCGTTCCATCAGCGTGCGAAGATTGAGCGCACCCTGTTCGTATACCTTTGAATCGTAGATATCAACTGACGGGTCAAGGTCAACTTCAGGTTTTACAACCCTGAGAAAACTGAGTGGGTTTTCAGTTACAGCAGCACGTGCTTCGTTCGAATCGAGAACATCGTAGGGAGGAGATGCGATTTGCTCAGCAAGCTCCTTTGCGGGGCGAAGTCCGTTGAACGGTCTGACAGTTACCATGGAAGCCTCCAGTAGTATTTCTGAGTATGCAAAAGATAATTGTTTCATATCGATACTATACCTTGAATTATACGGTGAAATCTACTCCCGCTTTGCAGATGAGGCAATACCGTAGAAGCATTATTGACACTCCGTTCACCCCTTGGATATTATTCAAAGTCATCATACGTGGGGCTTCCGGACGATGCTCCAGGTATTGCACATCTATCCCGGAGCAGTGAAAGGCAGAATAATGGATAGATCAAAGATTGAAAAGAAGTACGAACCCCTCAGTCCTTTTGAGCTGTATGGGGCGCTCTTATCGTGAGCATAATCTGATGGTTGCATAGAAGAAGAGAGAATAAGGGAATGAACGACACAGAGTACGCGTTGAGACTGCTGTTTAAACGATTCCTGATCTCTCTTCCCTTTTTTGCAGTGAGTATATTGTTTTTTGTGCCGCTTTCATTTCCGAAATCTGTATGGGGGTTAATACCGCTAACTATACCCGCCTTTCTTCTGGCGGAACCTTTATCACTTCTGGTTTCAAATCCTTTCAGATCGATCTTCAATCCACAATCGATAAGCAGGGAAATCCATCTGAACTTCAGTATTCCAGAAGCGCGAATAATGCAGGGCAAGTATGAGGAAGCCTTTGATCTGCTTTCAGAAATGGTACCCAGGGATCCACAGAGACTGGAGGTGTATCTCCGGATCATGAACCTTGCCGTGAAGAAGATGAAGCAGCCGGAGATAGCAAAGGATACCTTTCACACCGGCATAACAAACCTGAAGGATCTGAAGAAAAGGAAAATTCTGGCTGATGAATACAGATGGCTTATGTCTCTTGCTAAGGACAAGCATGGTATTGAGCAGGATGAATAGCGGATCAGGTCAGTACTGATCTCATCCTGCCCGATGATTCGTGTTATGCCGGGCTGCCGCGCAGCATGTATATCAATCGCTGCAAACCTGGTTACGCCCATTCCTCTTGGCGGCGTAAAGAGCCCGGTCAGCACCTATAAGCAGAGCTCCCAGCGTAGAGCGGTCATCACCCAGCGTCGCCACTCCAAAACTCGCGGTGACACGCACCGTACCGGATTCGGTATCAATTACATTCAGGGCGATCCTCTGTCTGAGGCGCTCAGCAGCCCTGCACGCGGCGCTCAGATCACTTTCGGGCAGCAGAACTGCAAACTCTTCGCCCCCGTAGCGTCCCAGCACATCAACTTTTCGCATAGTCTGGCGACAGCATTCCGCTACATCCTTCAGCACCTGATCACCTATCGTGTGACCGTATGTATCGTTGATCTTCTTGAAATTATCAACATCCAGCATGATCGCGGATATGAAACGCTTATACCGATGAGCACCCTGAATCTCCTGTTCGGCAAGCTCGAAAAAGTGACGCCTGTTATTCAGACCAGTAAGGTAATCGGTTGAAGCCATCAACTGCACCTGACCCAGGGCATTGCGCAGGGCAAGTTCGTTACGCTCTGAAATTTTGAGCAGGCGTCTGTTTTCTATAACCAAAGGGTCAAATCCGTCTTCAGAAACCATATCAGCATTAACTATTTCCTCCTGGGAGTACGCAACTCCGGCATTCATGTCGAAAGATTTCGAATGCAGACGCAGCGATTTTCCATGTTTACCGGCAATGTAAGTAAGACAGGCGTTGAGAGGGCATGAGAGAAAAGGATTCTCCGCGATTTCCTGCAGTTCTGAATAAGCCTGGAGACCATAGAGGTTGTTCCACTTATATGTATCTCCCTTTTCTGCAGCCGTGACTTCAATTTCAGCAAATCCATTGGTTGTGAACAGTTTGATAAGTTCCGGTAGGTCCTCCAGTGAACCTTTTTCTTTGAATTCAAATCCGTTGCGGTCTAAATACTCAATGATCTCACGGCCTACACCTTTCAGAACAGTATCCTGAGCAAAGGCATTGTACTCAGCCAGAATTTTACCGAAACTGTACAGTAAAGATTCATAAAGAACTTCTTTGAAGTCACGCATATTGAATCTCCTTTTTCGCTGTTATGACCTATGCTAACTATTCCATAACTATTGCAGCACTGAAGTGATATAACAAGGCTGTTACAGAGGAGTTCTTCAAGATCACAGGCAGGAATGGGAATACTACGAGACCGCTGAAGAAAATCACTCTGCGCCTGATATAGGAACCGAAAGGATTGCATACTGCAGATTGATGCAGGTGCATGATTACAGCCCCAGATTGGAATTCTGACTTATTACCAGCTGGTCAGCCCGTCATCTATACTCCCATGAGCAACTGCACCATCGGGACAGGGGATTCTGTATGTGTTATCCTCCAGAACAGCTACATACCTTATTCCTGCGGTAGGACATTCCAGAAGGTGCGCATTCCCCATGACTCCCGAACCTGACAAATTACCTACACTCGTAAATACGCTATGTTGAGCATAATAGAGAGCTTCCGCCGAACCCAGGGATCTCATGTTGCATCTGCACGCGGCTTCGTTCGCCTGTTCTTTAATCGATGTAAATTTAGGTATTGCAATTGAAGCTAGAACACCGATTATCACTACGACTATCATGAGTTCTATCAGTGTGAAGCCTTTTCTATTCATATGGCCACCTCATTCAGGAACTGAAATGTAAAAGATATCCTTCTGCCATAAAGATGTGCATAATACTTGCCAGCACACATATAGTTATATTATTTTGATAAATATGATATATTGTTCCAAGTATCTGATCAGAGTCTGGCATTATTCCAGTTTTACTTCGAGCAAGATGGGCAGAAGCCACGACACTTGCAGGAAAAGGCTCTGATCAGAAGAGTTCCTCTGATTTGTCTTCTTTCAGGGTTCAAATACAGAGTTGACGTCAGACGGCAGGATATTTTTGTATTCATGAAGCATTGATAAGATTTCTGAAGATATTTGATTATCCAGAACACAAGCGGTCAGATCCTTATAGGTTTTAACCAGTTCTTTGACTCGAATGCAGATCTTTGACAATTTCACCCCCGAGGTTTTCCTTCTGAAACATCACCAGCAATTCTATTATGCGAAAATACTCAGCGATTCCTTGACAAGTAGATGTAATTTACATATAGATGTGATTAACAGTTATTAGAACCCAGTGGAAGGAAACGATGACCGGACGGAACGTGAACGACGGACCCGTGCTGACAGTGTACGACACGTTCAGGTGCGAAGGCCCAGGAAAGCGTTTCATAGAGCCTCGGATACTCTATCTGCTTTCCGGGAAACCTTCACACGGTTACGAGATAGTCGGCCGTATGAAGGAGATTCCTCTTCCCGGGCCTCTTCCGGATACAGGCGCGGTATACAGAAAACTGAGGCAGATGGAAGGAAAAGGTCTGCTGACATCCCGATGGGAGGATGGAGGCTCCGGCCCGAAGCGCAGGATCTACAGGATAACCGGTAAAGGGAAGCGAAGCATGGCTGCATGGGTAGAGGCAATAGAGCAGAGAATAGCAATGCTGAACTGCTTCGTCAGCCTCTGTGATAAGAAGGTAGCCCGATGAGCTGCTGCATTGGCGCGGAAGGAAAAACCAAATGTCCCCAACGGCAATAGTGATAAACTCCCTTGTAGGTCTGGCGCTTACGTTTTCTCTTTTGAAGAGCCGGAAGAAAACTTTGATGGGGTTGAAGATTGCGTGGAAAGCCGCCGGAAAAATGCTTCCTGCAGTACTGCTCGTGATAGTTGTGATAGGTCTCTTCCTCGGGTTCGTCTCCCCCTCCTTCATTTCCGGGATATTGGGGAGCAGCAACGGATTACTGGGAGTTGCTATAGCCGCGGTACTCGGGTCGGTCCTGTTTATACCAGCTATCCTGGCTTTCCCTATGGGGGCATCGCTGATGCTGTCCG
>QNDS01000072.1 GCA_003644925.1 Candidatus Fermentibacterota bacterium | reverse complement strand
TGCAAGGCGCGACCCTGCAGGCCCCTGGGGTACGAAGAGGGGAACAGATACGGAAATTCCGGCAATTGAGGAGTATTCACTACCCATTGGGATCGAACCCATACCAGGAATCGTCATTTCCTGTATGTCATAATTCTTCGAAAAAGCAAGCTGACCGTTAACTTGAGGCAAAAACCAGAGATCCGCACTCCGGCTAGTCCAGACTGCACTTTCGTAAGACATCAGGGCGGACTGCACATCACCCCGATTCTCAAGCGCTAATCCAACAGCCTCCTCCAGTGTGACTGCCCCTGCATTCAGGCTTATCAACAGAGTTATCGCTACCATATATTTCATTTGATTACTTATCCTCTCCGCGTGCTGATATTCCATTGAATATTATGTCCACAATTTCTTCAGGATTTATCTCGTCATGACAAGGTATTTTATTAAGGATCTTCATGCTGAAACCTATAAGAACCGAATTAAGCAGCATCATAACCATCATCCTGTTTGTATCAGCCAGGATTTCACCATTTTCAATGGCTCTATCAAACATCGGATCGATGAACTCCATGCGCATTACATTGAATTCATCCTGCATCTCATCGATGAGCAGACCTATGTTGGGATCTGTAATAATGGACATGAAGGCCTTTGAAATGCCCGGATTCGTTTTTACATACTCAACCCGGAACCGGACGTAATTCGTCATGTTCTCCCTGAGGCTGATATCGATATCAAAAATATCCCTGTTCAATGATCTGGCAATACTCAGAAGGTACCCAGCAAGCGCTTTGTAGTACCCTTCCTTGTTGTTGAAATAGTAGTAGATCATCGGTTTTGAAACCCCCGATGATTCCGCTACCTGATCCATGGATATCTGTGAAAAAGTTTTTTCAGACAGAAGTCCAACCCCTGCCTGAAGAAGCTTATCCCTGTTATTGTCACCCAAATTGAACCTCCATACATAATTCACTTCATGAGTTGATATTCTACTTACCGGTAGGTAAATGTCAAGTACGGAGATGCTATCTATTTGTTATTTATCACTATACCATGATATTCTGCACGAATTCCTATGTACTCTTCACCCTTCTTGCAGAGCTGCTCAAACACAGTTACAAATCTGCACTCCAATCTGCAAGCCTTTCTAATCTTCTTAACCACCTGGGATGATGTATATTGTATTAGTGAACACCCGGGGAAGGAAGCATGTTATGAGTGATTATCATGAATCCACCTTCAGGAGGATAATCAGGTCTCATTCAGTCAGGTATCCTCTCATGAGATCAACCGATCTCTATAAGCTTATCTACCAGGCTGCGATGGGCAGCGCTCACAGAGTACAATCCATCAATTCCGCTCGAGAGCTTTTCAAAGAGGAGATCAGCAGTGTCAAAAGCGGACCCGTTGAACCTGTGGTTGATATTGTTGCACATGACGGCAGCATTTCAAGGATAAACATCCGGCCATATCTTCAGGCCGGATTCAGCCCTGAGAAACTTATCGGGATGTTCGTGAGAACAGCAAACGAATTCACCGGATCAACTATAAAACTTGAGCTGTACTGCTGGTGGATTCTTCGAATGAAGGCGGATGATCTGCTGAGCACCAATATCCAGGATATCGATCAATACCTGACTGAAATGGCAGAGTCGGGTTATCCGGCTGTTCATCACTCATCAGTTTACAGAGATGCCTATTCACCCTCGTATAGAGTAATAGCATCCATTTTTATCAGCGAACTTGATATCATTACATGAGTGGATTCGAATGGAAGCTGGAACAGAGGAAATCACTATCCGGTGAATATGGAACTCATGATGAACAGGATACCGGCAATCGCTGCCAAAGAATAGAAGATCACTCCACACCAGCTGATATGTTTCTCCTGATCAAATGCGAAACGGGCTCTTTCCGGGTTTTCTTCAAGGTAGACAACCTCGAGTTCGGTTCCCATCAATTCCCTTGAACGGGAACCGCATACGTGTCTCCTGCTTTTAACAAAGTTGGTGTAGCCTTTACCATCGATGAATTCGGCGATGAGGAGGTACTGGGACGTCTGGGGTTCGTTCTGAGATGGATATGTGGCCCTGTCGGATACACGGCCCATGGTCCTGACGCCATCTCTGAACAGGCTGCAATCCTGCCGCCAATCGTGTATGAGAACCAATAGACGTCCAGCACCGTAGATCAGAAGGATAATTCCAATAATTAACATGCTGATATCATTCAGTAAGCGGTATCGTATCCAGATCACCGCTGGCAGAAACATCCATCGATCTTATCCATCCCTCAACGTTCTGTCCCAGCGGTCCGATACTCAGATCAAGGAGATACCAGTCCTCCGTTCTTGAAACGATACCTGCAGCAGAAGATGATGGCACAGAATCAACAACTGCTGAGTTGGTGTCCGGTTCGGAATACAGTGGTGAAGATTCGTATATCATCGCATATGTAATCCCGGCCTTTGGTCCCCAGACCACCGGAACACTGCTCAGCACTCCATCTGTAACATATTGTGCATCACCTGAAATCCATCTAAGTCGAAAACTTCCGATGTTCGCGGCCTGAGCTACTCCAGGGTCGAATCCCAGCCATCCATCAACAGTTCTGCCGGATATTACAACCTGATTGTCTGGAGCAAGCTTGATCACGAACACCGCGGAAGAATCAGGCCTGTTGAAAACGTCCACTGAATCAATGCAGACAAGAATACACTCATTTTCATCAGGCAACTGTGAATACAACAGGGAGCCCAAGGACAATGGCCCCGCCCCCGGATATACTGATATCAGAGCGAATAATAATTGAACCAGCATTCATCCCTTCAAGAGTTGACTGAGGAATATCATTGCGTATTATGATACAATTGTATTGTATCTGTAGCAACAGTGCCTGTTACACTGACGGATTGGAGTAATGTTTTGGGTAATGGAATCAGAAACAACGATGAACTCAAAGTCAGAATGGAATCTGTGCTGGAACCGGGTGAGGTTATTCTTGCCTTCGGTATGGGTACTATCGGCGCAAGAACCGTCCTTGTGGCAGCTACCGACATGAGGCTCATTATCGAAAAGGTTACGATTACTTTCAAGACGAAAGAGCTTGAATCCATAATGTATGACAGCCTCGAGGCTATAGAAGGCAGGCAGGGTGAATCGAGTATGCCGGGCTGGGCGAAGATCAATGTTCGCTCAGCAGTCATGCACAAGATTACAACCTCAATAGTGATCAAGAAACCGGGTGAAAAGGTCTTTCACGTTCAGTTCCAATTCATGCCTGTGTTTAAAGGCAACAGCGGGAAAGGGCTTGAAATAGCCCAGGCAGTCGCAATGCAGAGACCTGATATAAAAACGACCATCGATATGAAAGAAGAGAGGAAGAATGAACCCGGGTGTCTTGTAAGAGCGTTTAAATGGGGAGCCTGGGGCGGCATCGGGGGCGCTTTGATCGGTGTAGTTGTCATGAGAGATGTAGTCGGAATTATTACTTTTCTTGTAGTCGGTTTCTTCCTCGGGGCTGTGATAGCTCCTTTCTGGAGAGGTATGAAAACACAGATAACCGGAAAAGGTTAGAATAGCCTGAGATCATACGTCTTCGCATTTTTCAATGAATTTCTGCCATAAATAAGGGAATTCTCCAAGCGGTCTGCTATCGGGAGTTCTCAGTTCCAGTGTAGCGAATTTAACATTCACCCGAACATCGGTGAAAATAGTCGTCAGGTGATCAAGAAAATCAGAAAATCCATTTTCTTCGATATTGCAAAAAGGTTTACCGCTCTTCAGCTCGATCGCTTCAAGTGCAAATCTGACGATATCTTCCAGTATTGATAAAGCACCATTCTCCATGTTTACATCAGGAAGAGTGCACCGGCATTCATCCGTCCGGTTCCATATTTCCCGCCTGGCTCCTGACATTCTGAATTCCTCATTGGAAGCCATTTCGCAGAAAAGCGGGTACATACGTTCAAGGTCCTCCCGGGAAGTGATCGCTGCATGAAGATGTATGGCAGCTGTACCCTTCATCATATCCGGCCCTCTGCTGTCAACTTCCATGAATCGCTTATGCATGCGGGAATACCTGTCCGAGGTAAGCAGAAGCGGGGCGGTATAGCGCCCGGGTATGTAATCGGTTCCCAGGTACCTGATACCCGTTTCAATTTCTATCATGCTGTTCATATCCTGAATCCAGTCAATGGTTTCGTTGAACTCTACGTTATCCGAGACTTGCAATGGAGGGCTCAGGTATTCAATCTGTCCGCCGGGTTCAAAAGCAATTCTTCTTTTTCCCTTAGAATAAATACCTTTTTCGAACCCGTATCCCACGCTGAGAAGAAAAGCACTTAACCGGGACATATCATCGTGGCTTAGAACCCGGTCCGGAAGGAACTCGTACTCGAACCCGTAAGTTCTGGGAAGTGAATTCCCTCTGGTCAGAATAATATCAAGAAGCTTTTCTGCATACACTGCTGAAATATCATCAGCCTTTCCCCGGGTTGTTTCAAGGCTCATGCGGTGAACTCCCCCATCCAGAGGCTGAACGTAAGCACGGCAAATATTCTATCCGCCTCCGAAACCAGAGTAGCAGGGCCAACCCCGTCAGCTGTAACACTGTTCCAGAGCTGCCTCGTCATCTCTGGATCCAGAATACCGGCACGCTCTATCTCACCCCCCTGGAAAATCTCCGTCACATAATCGGGTAGATCATCCCTCTGAAGAAACCAGGCAGCCATAGGTATGGTAAAAGGTTTCTTCTCTCTGAAAGCTGTTACCGGATCCACCACACGATGATTGAGAAGTGATTTTCTGCATACGTATTTTCCCATTCTCTGTGCCAGGTTAACTTTCATTTGAACTGGCAGCCCGGAGGCGAACTCGGCCAGCCTGTAATCAAGGTAAGGGGTCCTGGTCTCAAGTGAATGACGCATTGATAGCTTATCCAGCCTTAGAACCACGTAATCTGGAAGCCTTGATCTGCATTCCATGGCAAGCAGCTGGTTCAGAGGGTGCATGCCGCTTTCAACCGCAGGCATGGCATCTCCGGGAAAGGCAACTTCTCCAGTTTCCATTCCCAGCAATCTGGACAATTCGGACTGATTGAAAAGCAGTTCGCTCTGAATAAAACGTTTACGGGGATCAGAAGCCCTGACAGACATATAATCCTCAAGCTCAGGGAAATCCTTCAGAAGAAGCTTTTTCTCTTTTTCCGACATCAAACCGATCTCTTCGGCTGCCATCTCAAGCAGGAATTTTCTGTAACCGGCGAATACCTCGTCAGCACCCTCTCCCGTAAGAACAACTTTCACATGCCCGGAGGCAAGTCTGCATACCTGGTCAGTGGGAAGGATAGTACCAAGCGAGATGCAATCCTCGACAGACCTGATAAGCTCTGGAAGATCCTCAAGTGATCCCGGATCGCAGGAGCTGTGGATCAGGCTGGCTCTGCTGAATACACTCTGACCAGCTTTCATCAGTTCTCTGACATCATCCAGCTCATTGTAAAGGGGATCATCAAAAGAAACAGTAAACAGCTTTATATCCGGCTGCCGCACTGCTGCTATTGAAGCAACGGAAGAAGAATCAATACCGCCGCTGAGAAGACTGGCGACTTCAACATCAGATCTCATTCTTATTCTGACAGCATCCTCCAGAAGCTGGATAAAGTGATCCTCAGCCTCTCTCCCGCTGGATGTAACACCATCCCTGCCGGGAAGATACTCCCAGTAACGTCTTACGCAGAAAGATCCGTTTTCAAGATTGTAATCCAGAAAGGATCCAGGTGGAAGGCGCCGGATATTCCTGAACATGGTTTTTTCACCAGGGACATATCGGTAAGAGAAGTATACGGGCAGGGATTCCCGATCAAGCTCGGGTTTGATCATGCTGCCTTCAAGGAGTGGTTTGATCTCGGATGAGAAGTAGAAACCCTCTTCAGTAGAAGTATAGTAAAGAGGTTTAATACCAAATCTGTCTCTGAACAGAAGTACTCTTTTCCGCCGGGGGTCGAAAACAGCCCCCGCATACATCCCATTGAGGTAATCCAGGAATTCAATTCCCTTTTTCCTGTAGAGGTGCAGGGCTACTTCTATATCACCTCTGGTTATGAATTCATCTGAAGATACTTCTTCTCGAAGTTCGATATAGTTGTATATTTGTCCATTGCATACGATCGCACAGCCGTCAGCGTTTGAAACCACAGGCTGCATCCCGGTATCGAGGTCGAGTATCGCAAGCCTCACAAAACCCAGCCCGACTAAGGTATCATTACTGAAAAATACCTGTTCCCGCGCATCATCAGGTCCACGATGTCTCTGGAGTGATCCCATGCTTTCGAGTTGATCTCGAATCTCACCGGAGGATAGCCGCCGGGAAATTATACCGCTGATGCCGCACATTTTTCTTTAATACCTCCGTCAAAGCCAAGTTGGAATATAATCCCTTGTCAAGTAGTAGGAATAAGCGGCAGTAATATGAAATAATTTATGAAACACCATGCTGGAACAGGTTCTTATACAAGATCGAAGAAGGCACTTACTTAATTCTGAGAACCTTGGCTCCTCTTACATTCCCCTCGCGAAGATCAGAAAGGGCACGGTTTGCATCCTCGAGAGGATACTCCTCTATCTCCGGCTGAATTCTCATTTCATCTGCCAGCTCAAGAAACCCGGCAATATCAATTCTGCTTACGTTGGCCACACTCTTGATCTCCTTCTCCATCCAAAGGTGCTCCGGATAGTTGATTCGAAGAAGATAATCCCTGTCATTGTCCTCCTTGCGGATAGCGTTGATAACAAGCCTGCCTTCGGGTGCAAGGTTTGGAAGAGCTTCCACCACAGGCTTCCACGCCGGTGTGGTATCAATGATACTGCGGAGCCTGACTGGAGATTCGGAAGCTGTATCACCTGCCCATGAGGCGCCAAGCTCCATGGCAAATTCCCGTTCGTCCGGATTCCTTGCAAAAACGAATACTTCCGTATCGGGATATCTGAACTTCACCATTTTAAGAACAAGGTGAGCGGAACCCCCAAAACCTGTAAGACCAAGGCTATCTCCGTTCTTAATTCCTGATAGCCTGAGCGACCGGTAACCGATGGCTCCAGCGCATAGAAGCGGTGCTGCGCTGATGTCACTGAGATAATCGGGAATAGGGAATGCGGAATCCCCGGGAACTGCTATGAACTCGGCATATCCCCCATCGGCATCTCTTCCGGTAGCCTTGAATTCGCTGCAGAGATTCTCATTCCCCGCAAGGCAGTACCTGCAGCTGCCGCAGGATGAGAAGAACCACCCTACCCCCACCCTTTCTCCAACCTGTCTGATTCTGACGTCATCACCGACTTCCACAATACGGCCGACAACTTCATGGCCGGGGATCACCGGAAGAAATGGTGGCGGTGTGCGGCCTTCTATCTCATCCAGCTCCGTATGGCAGACTCCGCATGCAAGAACTCCAAGAAGAACCTCATCCGGACCTGGTTCCGGAACAGCTGGATTTTTAAGTGACAGGGGGTTGGGATTTTCCCTGATATCACATAATCGGGAAAGAACCATAGCTTTCAAAATGCACCTTCACGTTCAGATATACCCGGCAGGAAAATCACTCAGCGTTATCCTCAGAACCCGGATTCTGCCTGTCCATTATCTTTTTTATCTGCTTCTCTTCCCATTCCCTGCCAAGCAGACGTCCCTTGCCAAGGAAAACCGACATGGCGTGAAAAAGCAAACCTATACCCCAGAAGATAGTAACCCAATAGAACCAGAGATGTTCAGGGTTGGTGACCAGATTGATAATTACGATCACTACGTTGATCATCAGGTACGTAAGCAAATTCCTGTAGAATGATCTAAGCTCATTCACGCGGTTCCGTGCTTCCTTGTATCTTTCATCATGTTCGTTCATCACGTCCCCTTTATTCCTTCTTAGAGTTTCCGGTAATATCTGATTTCAGAAATATACTTAACATCCTAATGCAGATGTTCGCTTTGGGCATCTGCTGACATACGCCAGTACCTGCCATAACCGATTCTCATGTCAGGCAATACCGGGTAATCGTAACCCTCAAGTTCACCGCCTTCAAAATAACTTTCCAGAGGCAGGCGGAAAACATCATGAGGGCGAAGCTCGCTGTAAACAAGCTCACCATTATCAATTACATAATCTGAACCCATGGAAGCGTAAGGTTCTACGATTTCTCCTGTCATATTGTAAACAACTGAATCTGCTTCAAGCACCAGGTGGCTACCATCCAGATACCATTCACCAGAGAGCTCTCTAAGTCTTGCAGCACCATCCATCTGGCTTTCCCGGAATACGAACCTGCCGTCCGGATAGAAGAAATATCGCTTCGACCATCCTGAACCTACGCAGTCATTACCATGCCAGAAGCCGACAATTTCATCAATTACCGGAGATTCTGTTTCGCAGGATTCCAATCGGTTTTCATAATAGAGTATCAAATTGATGTTCCATTGATCAGTGTCGCTGATCAATTCACTGACATCGTCAGTTCTCGGTACATACCAGTTGAATTGCTCAAAATGACCGAAAATTATCTCATTCTCGAATAAGTAGCCGTACTTTGCGAAAATTGCATTTCTCAACAGCATCAGTTCATGTAAATTCATGGATGCAACCTGAAAATCCGAAAGCCTGAAATCCAGATTCTGCATTTCACCTTCGTAAACTACATCATCACCCGCATAAAGGTTTGCCTGTACTTCCGAACGAAGTTCGTACATGCGGATTGCATCTGAATCGAAAGCATACACACATATGGAAATGAACAGAATCGCGAATATTACTGATATCCTACCAAGCATTTGAATCTCCTTGATCCATCTGGAAACAGGTTACTTGAACTCTGCGACAAGATCGATATCAGGTTTCACTTTCACTGAATAGATCCCGTTTATCCATTCCCTATTGAACTCCATTAGAGGTACTAACGCTCCTCGAACAGGTCTCTGGGGAAATATCCATGTGTATTTCTTCTCCAGGAATTCTCCGGATACCTCTCCATGGGATTCCGTATGAAATGCTATAGTAAATGTTTTCGGCATACCTGTACCGAAGTTAGAGATAAGAGTCGTCCATTTACCCGCAGGGCACGATAATTCTTTCTTTCCAAACAAAGCCATGGTAAGCAATCCTCTCTCCTCCGAACAAGCGGTTTCTAACATTATGATAGATATAATCAAGATATCTGAACGGTAACAGAGGAAAATTCGATATGAATCAAAACCTTTTGCGTACGTTTTTTAACACTGCCCCCGAAATAGTGTAAGACTATGAACCGAAAGAATCGAAGAAGGAAGTTCACTACTATATCAGTAGCAGGGATTAGTTGCTTACAGAGATTGAACTAATTCATAGGCTGCTACGGCGATGAGAGCTCCCGCAAGCACCGCAACAATGGCAACAGTGTAGAGGGTGGTCTTCCCAATGTTGAAACGTTCAACTTCGATTACCGACACTGAGTCAACGTTTATACTGTAGTCGGAACCATCGATGAGTGCTCCCTGAATAATGCCTTCGTCGTACTTGGCTCCGTGATTGTCAAACGAGACCGTATCACCTTCCAGCGTGATGACCTTGTGGATCGTCTCTCCATCACTCAGATGAACTCTACACGGTTGTTCCATGTGCATTGAAGAGCATGCAACAAGCAGAGTGGATATCATAATGCAGACTAAGATCAACTTTGAAGGCTTTGTTCTGATCATTGTACGCTCCTCATTGTTCGATAGATTCGCTTGTTTTTCAGTACGACAAGATATCATCTTCTCAGGGCACATGCAATACTTTTTTGCCACTGAGATGTTGATGCCTGCAGATTAATACTAAGATCTGATTCTGATTATCGGACTTCGTAATTGATAGGTAATCATATCAAGGCAAGCCCCACGAAGTCTGGTACCCCGTAGTGGAGGTATTTCGAACTGTAACCATGGTCGGAAATGAGTTCTAAAATTCTGAAATCTGGTACTCCATCGTTGACGCATTGCGAACTTATTTAACGAGTTAGTTCGCAAATACTATCTGGAGTGACCAAGCAACACGAATTTCGAACTTTGGTACCCCTGATGATTTTTTGTTGGAACCAGTTCCTGGACTGGATGACCCGGATCGTCGCTCTACGGAAATCCCTCACGGCATGAGTTCGGCCGCCTCTGGAAGTCTACTCGTCGTAGATCCCCTCCCCTGCCCATTCACTCTATCGGATGGGACTGGAACCGCCCAGAGTACCTGTCTATGTGTGAGTCTCCACTACAAGATTCTCACCCCGGTTAGCTTCAGGGAGTGTCACTCTAACCGATGTGTCTCAGGCGGGATGGCTTACAGTGGACTAAGTATTTGGGGGTCAGGTCACCGCAAGCATGCAGCGATTTCCAGTCAGGTGAAATGCCATATTCAAATTTCGGCTAACTTGATGGTAATCGGCTTACTCGCTCATTTGAGTCGGGTTGGGTGTCTTGATAATCACAAATGTCACGTTTGCCTGAGAGTTGTTTGTAATGCTCATCGGTGTCATGAAAGCAACAGAGATGAGGTCACCTTCCCTTGCAGCAATATCCTGTCCTGCAAGAGTGATAACGACTTCTCCGTCCAGGATGATGATATGAACATTGGAATTCGCCTCGTGCTGGGGAACACTCTGCCCTGGTTTCAACGCCACTTGCATCATCAACAAGTGATTCTCGTCCACAAGTGCTCTCGCGCCCCTTCCGCTGTCAACGTAAGGTGCCCCTTCAAGAAGGTTCCCTATTATTTCGACTTCCTCAGAGTGTGCTGAAGTAGATGAAATGCAAATGGACACAATCAGAAACGCTGCAGTAATAAGATTCCTCACGTCGCCCTCCTTACTTTCAAATCCGATCGGAGAAGCTAATCCACCGGCAATTGAGCTCAATGGAATTGCCAGCCAGTACCACCTGCTCTCCTCTTAAGACCTTATCATTGTTAGTATCATCTTGAACCGTGTGATTGCCTTCACAGCATGAGGCTCTTCCGCAGGCATGACAAGCATTTCACCCTGTCTTACTGCAATGGGATTGCCGGAGATCGTGATCTCAGCTTCACCATCAAGCACGTAGACCATGGCGTCAAATGGTGCCGTGTGTTCGCTCAATCCCTGACCCTGGTCAAAGGCAAACAGAGTAACTGAGCCAGTCTCCCTCTCAATTAATGTCTTGCTTACAATTGATGCTTCCTGGTAGCCAACGAGGTTGACTAGACTGCATGCTACGATTTCTGGATCCACTGTTTCCTCCACTCTTCAAGATAGTTTTGGAAGTAATTGATTTGTGTATATTCTACTCATCCACGCTTCTGGTGCAAGGTCAGACTTTGCCGTTTGCCTCCAGTGCCACTGCCCCGATCCTGACGCCTGAGACGGCTTCATAAGTTTCTCGAAGAGATACGTTAACTGGACTCCAGATTAGCAAGCAACTAGTGATATGTTATCACTTCGGCTGTTTCTGAGACGATTCAG